>NZ_BAAHWV010000015.1:0-96454 GCF_054601255.1 Viscerimonas tarda
ACCATTATTCTTAAATACTATCGGATAACTATTTTGCATAACTGCTCCGCTAGAATCTATTTGCGCATATCCTTGCGTCCCATAAACATTGATTATCTTTGATCGAAGAGTTCCACTTACATCCAACGCTGTTTGCGGATTAGTAGTGCCAATACCGATTTTTCCTCCTACCGTCAAATTCCCCGTAGTTGAGTTATTTGCGGTGTTGTTCCATTGTGCGAATGTGCAAACACTCGTTGCATACGCAATTGCTAATAAAATAAACTTTCTTGTTTTCATAACGCCAAGTTTTAGAGATTAAAATGCCGAAATATACGAAGTATTTTCTAAATAAACAACTATTTTTGATATATTCTTTTACGAAATTCTATTTTATTTCAGGGCAAACGCATGAAAAAATTTAGTACTACTGTTACGGATGAGATTCCTCCCTTTGGTCGGAATGACTCGCCTGTTAGTGATTTAAGGGATGAGGAAGCGGCGGCTTCGCCGCCGCTTCCTCATAAAGGAGACCCCGTCATTTCGAAAAAGGAGACCGTCATTGGTAGCGTAGCGAGAAATCCCTGCTCATATCAGCAATTTTACCGAAAGGGCGCAAGCAATAATCGTCCTCAAAAGGCTCACGCCCTTTCAGGGCTTAACTAACCGATTTACAACTATATAGAGCGTGCCCTATGCTATTGCTAAAAGGCTTTCAGCCTTAGCCTTACGGCTATGACCTACGAGCAGGATCTAACTTTTTTCATGCGTTTGCCCTGGGTTAAATTTTGAGATTTTCAGTAATTTTTCCCATAAATATTAACTGGATTCCAAAAGAACCCTGGATAGTGAAAAACTGCAACGGGTTTCTTTTTCTGTGTTTGGTCTAAATTAGCCTGAATAAATATATAGTTGTATCCTTTAATTGAATCGGCGCCTATTAACTTATTCGTATCGCACATTAGCGTTATGTCGAATTGTTTTCTTGCCGCTTCAAACTTCAGATTCGGAACCATAAAAAATAGCTCGGTTCCTGTTCCTATGTAGTACGATTGTCCGTCTTCCAATATTGGGTCGATAAGTTCAGCAAATTCTCCCCCCTCCTTGTTAATAGATGTGGCATTTATTTTGTACTGGGCAAACAAGCCTGTTTGTATAAACAAAAGCGCTATAATCAACGATTTCACCGGTATTTTTTCGAGGTAGTTACGCAACGAAACAACGGCCAGAAACACGAACATAAAACCGTAATAGACAAAAGTCAGGGAGAAAGGCATCACAGCCTGTGCCAATATTACGATTAGCGGGCTGAGGCACAACAGCCACAAAAGGAGTATTTCCTTATCCTTTTTTAGCAGCGAGAAAACAATCAGGAGAGCAAAAAGAGGCAAAAGAATATAAGTCGATAATCCGAAAAGATTTTCAAGGGTCTCCGTTATAAACTCCGGCAACCTGTATTCCAAAATAATCCGGCGGGAAATCAATGCGCTAACAAACGGATTGTTTGTCAGGGATTCTAAACCCGTACCCAATAAAACAGGCATGTAGAGCAAATAGACAAGCACAACGATAATGATGCCATAAAACAGCTGTGTAAAGATTTTTCTATGCCTGAAGAGCAAGAATAAATTCAGCATCAGGGAAGGGTACAAAAATGTTGCCATGGTATAGAAACCCAATGCGTTAGCCATAACAAACACAATCCAGTATTTTGTATTGTCTTTTTCCCTGACAATGTAAAACACCGCATACAGGCAGACAACAAAAAAGAATAAAACCAGGCTATATCCCCTGATAAGAAAACTGTATTGAATGACCATCAGCCCCATCGAAGCTATTGCAGAGACAATCAATCCCATTTTTTCCGAATAAAACTTCTTTACAAAACAAAAAGAAATAATCCATGTGAAAATAGAAGTTAAAATAACAGAAATGCGCAACCGAAATAGCAGGTCGATAAAAGATAATTGTACAAAAAACCGTTCGATCAACGAAAATAAAATATGGTTGTTCGGAAGTGTGTATCCTGCGATTGTTTTCGTAAACGAGCAATTTATGTATTCATTAAAAGTTGTCGCTTCATCATGCGTTATGGGCTGTGTTGCCGCAAAGTATATATAAGAAATAAGGGGTATAAGCAGAAAATATTTGATATTGGAAGAATATGCCTCTTTAATAATCCGAACAGCAGATTGATACAACCAACTGAAAAACGATTTAGCGCCGGAAATGCATATCTTGCTCCAAGTAAAAATTGAAGCGTTTATCAGTATTGTTAAAAGCAGAGCTATCGAAAGAAAAACATCCTTTTGAAACAGCGTAGCAGTGTTGTCCTCGTAGCCAATAATATCGCCGGTAATATATTTTAAATATTTAATATTGAAGGATTCATAATTATCGACAATTAAAAGTGCAAGAATTAACGTCAAAAGCAGGACAAGTCCGCCACTGATAATTTTAACACCAATTTCTAATTTACGATATTCAAAATATAAAATTTTCCGTTTCTGCTTACTTGCCAGCTGCCTGTTGCCTGTCATAATACATATTTATATATTGCTGAACAAAATTAATAAAAATAATTCAGAATTAGCCTATTCATTATTTTTATACTAATTTTGCAGTCAACATAAAAAAACGCGACTATGAGTTTTGCCGATAAAATCGTGCTGTACAAAATACTATCCGAGAAAACGACTGTTCTGTTAGTTGTTGTTTATTGTTTTGTACTGTTGTTTTTTTGTTCTCAAATGTCGCCTCTCTACCCGCTGAACGGAGCCCCTGATGTGAATACATATTTCAATATCGGCAAATTGGTCTTTGAAGGCAGGACGCTATACACAGAGGCTTTCGACCATAAGGGGCCATTGATATTTTTTATATATGGTTTTGCCTGGCTGCTTTCATCCGATTCATTCACCGGACTGTTTTTTATCGAATTCTTTGCCTGGTCGGTTATGTTATTGGCCATTTATTTTATGGCCAGACTGTACCTGAACAAATCTTTTTCGTTTTTGGCCACTATCGCATTTCCTCTAATCCTGCTCAAGCATACCCTGACCGGAGGAACGGCTGAAGAGTTTATCGTGGTTTTAGCATCTGTAAGCCTCTACTTTTTTATACGCTATTTCAAGCAGCCGGAATCGGTAAAGCATAACACGAAGTATATGCTGGTGCACGGCATTATGGTAGCGGGCGCCCTGTTAATTAAAATCAACCTGACGATATTCTGGATTTTTCCATTGCTGTTGATTTTTTTAAGGCTTCTGTATTACAGGGAATTTAAAAACTTTCTTCGCAATATATTTGCCCTTTTCATCGGAATATTTACCCTTTCGCTGCCAATCGTTGTTTACTTTTGTTGGAATAACGCTTTAGCAGAAGCTTTTGATGTATATATAGTTCTGAATAGCCGATATGCCAGTGTGCCTCCGGGTTTACAAGATATAATTTCGCTGATAATAGCTCATGTGTTGGGGCTGATAAATGATGCTCCGGTGGGAATATTGCTAAGCACAATCGGCGTATTTCTTTTCCCGTTATTATTCTTGAAGAACAAAACCGGGAAACTGGCTATTATACTGGGCGCTGCATCATCCTACCTGCTGATAACATTCACTTATGTTTTTCTGCCGTATTATTGTTTACCCTTATTTATATTCAGCGCTTTAGGGATTATTGCTATTTGTTCTTTTTTACAAAAGTTCGTTTCCAAAAGCTGTACCAAGGTGTTATTGCCGGTATTGACATGCCTCCTTTTGATATATGGAATCAGTATCAAATCGTTTTTTTATTTTAGCAAACAGGAATTGTGGGGAAGAGAAAGGGAAAACAATGTAATTTACCAATTTGCAAAAATTGTTCAAAAAGAAAAAGAACCTACTCTTTTAACCCTTGGCAACGATTTCGGGAATGCTATATTCACCAAATGCAACATTATACCAAACGTAAAGTATTTTATAAGTCCCAACCTCAATTACAAACAATATCCCGAAATGAGGGATGAACAGGAAGAATATATAAAATATAAAACTGTGCGGTTTGTTATAGTAACGAATGAAATACACAATAACTCTTTCTATTTCAATAATCTTCCGGCCTTCCACGCAAATTATGCATTGCTCGATAGCTGCATTGATTATAGCAATCCTTATCCCTACGCGCCCCAAGGGTTTAAGGTGTATTATTTGTACAGGAGTAAATAGTAGAATGTATTTAGCTAATTCAATATAGCAATTAATGTAAAGCCTAAACATAGAAAGGTTTTACTGGTGAGCCTATTTTTCCACCCTTAAAAATAACAGATTCGCTCCGGTAAAAAAACAATTCCCCCGATTCTAAGAGTTTCTCTCAAAATCGGGGGAAGTATATTCATGCACAAAAAATCCTACATCGGAATACTTAATCCGAATTGAAGATTCAGGGCTTTACTGGTTGAGGGTACAAATTGGGGCGAAACATTATAGATGATGTAATCGCCTGCAACAAACAGGTTGAAGACTTTCAACGGGGTGAGGTAAATAGCTCCGCCAA
The DNA here is from genome assembly GCF_054601255.1 of Viscerimonas tarda. Taxonomy (NCBI): domain Bacteria; kingdom Pseudomonadati; phylum Bacteroidota; class Bacteroidia; order Bacteroidales; family Dysgonomonadaceae; genus Viscerimonas; species Viscerimonas tarda. The sequence continues at coordinate 4,513 of NZ_BAAHWV010000015.1, forward strand.
AGGTATTGAAATTGCTGTGCAGAAAAGAATAGCTCAACGAAGCGGCCACCCAGTTTTTTGGCCGGTAGTTACCCGAAAGGGTTAGCTCCTGCATGTTGAAATAATTACCAAACCGGTTGGAATACAACAATCCTGCCGATAATGTGTTATTAAGAAAAGCATATTCCAAGCCCACATTCATGGTTGTTCTCAACGAAGTAGAACGTCCGCCGACTTTGTCTTCCTTCAAGTCAATGGCTTGCTCCAGGTCATCTGTTACATCGTCGAAAATATCTTCCAAAGAGGTCGTTCCATTGGTATGAATGTTGTAATCGTTGGGCGATATTTCAATATCGCCGTCGGGCGATGCCAAATGAACGGAATTGGCTTTCGACCACGAAATAAAGCCAATGTCGGTAAAAGATAGCGATGCTTTAAGATTATTGAAAACAGGGGGCAAGGCAGCCAAATCTTTAAAATCGTAAACGGCTCCTATGTCAAAACCAAGTCCGTAGCCCGACAGGCCGCTCCAGTTACCGATATCAAAACCGTCCAGTTTTTCTTGTGTTTCTCCGTTTTCTTTTTCCTTTTCTTTGTATTTAGGCTTTAAACCGGGCGCCGATGCAGCTAATGTTACCCTCGATTGGGCGATCCATCTATCGGGACCGGCCTCTATACTTAACTTTTTGGCTTCCAAATCGAAGTTAGCGATACCGCCCAACAGTTTAAGCTTTGTTCCCACTATCAGGTTGTTGTTGAGGAAAGGGCGGGAATAGGATACGCCCAATTCAACGTAGGAATTGGCTGTGGCATTAATACCTTTCAAATCGTACGAAGTCGGAATATTCTGGTCGAAGCCTTCCTTTAGCAAACTGAAGAATCCTTTCGGCAGGTTTATATCGGTATGCGTTTTAACTCCCAGATTAATATTCCAGAAAGCATCATTTTTGTAAAAACCTACAGCCAGCACATCGTAAGAAAAATCGGTTGACAGGTAATTATCGTCCGAAATATTCGACAAAAAATCGGAGGCGCTTACAGCCGAATTCATAAACGTTACGCGTTCATTTCCTATCTTTCGTGTGAAATTGTCCAAATTAAACGTGTTGGTTTTATACTCGGCTCCCATTCCGGTTAAAAGAGGAAAGCCAATGTAACTGCTATTAGGCCTGAGCGCCGGATTCAGGGCCGTTCTGTTGTACGCCGATTCAATAAAATAGCTCACCTGTGGGGTTTGAGCATATATCGTATTTACCGTTAACAAACAAATAAAAACGAAAGCAAATAAAAAATTTGTATGTTGAGATTTCATTGTGTTACAGTATTAAAGATTAAAATGTAAAGTGTAATCCTCCCGATTTAAGAACAATCTTTCTTATAAAGATATAGTCCTCCTTATCGTCATCTTTTGTGATTATATTAAGCAAATCCTGAGCTGTTGCCCTTATGATAAACACAAACCTCAGGCCCGAGGCATCTTTCATGTATCCGAATTGCTGGTGAGGAAAACGTATTTTAAAGGGCTGGTTATCTTTTGAAACCAACTTGTCCGGCATTGGAATCCGAAATTCATTGATTACCTGACCTCTGCTGTCCGTAATTTCTAATACGGCATCAATTGCTATATTTTCATTGGCGGCATTGTTGACCCCTCGCAATACATGAACATCGGCCACCGCTTCCAATATCACATCACTTGTCGCACTTTCGTGAAAAAACTGATCAATAATATCTTTTGAAAAAATATTATCAATAATTTGTTCCTTGGCTATTGTATCGGGTTCCGACAAATAGGGATTGTCGATTATGGGTGGTAATTCTACCCAGTCGGGAATATCCACTCCAAGCAATCCTTGTACAAAAAATGTGTCGATACTGCCAAACGGCACAGGAGGGACATTGAATAGCGCATCTTTATTCAGATCGTCAATGTCATACTCTTTCTCTACACACGACGGCATAAACAGCGCCAGCGCCATCAAACCGAAAGCATACTTTAACACTCTTAGCATAATTAGTTAAGTTTAAAATAATTACTACAGTATAATAAAATTACAAGCCAGGTTCCCGGAACCAAAACACAAAAATTGTTTCCAACTTTATACAAAGTAATCACAAACTTTATTAATATTAGTAGAACAAGCTTTCTATTTTTCAACAGTTAGTGTTTTTTAACTAGCTAGTTTGATTTAAACACGGAGTTTATTTCACGGAGGAAAATCTTTAACGCAAAGACAACACAATTCTATGTTTCTCAAAGTCCCCCTGCGGGCAGAGCTGTCAAGTTCTATTGGATTATTATAAACGCTCTTTTTTGTGCCATCAGGCACAATATGTTGGTAGAAATATTGTTCTCTTCCTTTTTTCGTGCCGTAGGTACGAAATGTGCATATTGCGTACCTAACGGCACACTGTTATGCTTGGGAATCGGTTTTCTACCAACATCGAATCCCTAACGGGATTTAGAACTTAATTGGGGGAGGCTAAGAAGTCCCCCTAGGGGGATTTAGGGGGCTACTACTTTTCCCGATAAATATAGTAGCCAAGCGCAATAAGCGGTACTACCATTATTCCTATATACAAGCCGTTCGCTTGAAGAACCTGGGGCATAAACACAACCGCCAGCGCCATGCCGATAATTGCGCCGCCCAAATGTGCCGCATGACCAATATTCCCCAGTTGCGATTTCATTCCGTAAACCGAATATGCCAAGTACAGAATACCAAAAATCCAGCCGTCAATGGGTATCGGTACCGGAAAAATAATGAGTTTGGAGAATGGTTCGATAGCAATGGCCGCAAACAAAATTCCCGAAACACCGCCCGAAGCGCCTATGGCCGTATAATACAAATTGTGCCGGTAGATCCACAAACTCAATAAACCGCCACCGATAATCGCCCCGAAATAGATTATAAGGTAGTCCCCCACCCCCAGGTATTCGATAATCACATCCGAGAAAAAGTACAAGGTGAACATATTGAAGAAGAGGTGCAGGAAACCGGCATGTAAAAAAGCCGATGAAATCAGCCTGTCCCACTGCCGCCCGTTAAGTATGGCGTCCACATTAAACTTTCCCCGGTCGAAAAAATCGCCATTGTTGAAGCCTATAAAACTCGTAATGCATGTCAGGGCTATGATAATAACAACAATTGTATCCATTATTTATCTGTTTTAAGCGCAAAAATACTATTTTTATCCCTTTTCACCGGATATTTTTTGTTTTCATTAGTAGAATTCCTACCTTTTCACCGAATATTCCCATCTGAAGGATTCCAGCATTTTAACTATATCGGTACGAATAAGCTCCGTAACGGGCGAAACCGAATCCTGATTGACCTGTGCATCGTAATAAAACGAGGCGCGAAAGAAGTTGGACAGGCTATCCGTCAAAAAAAACTGGATGGGCGTTGCTACATTTCCGTCAATATCGAAAATAATACCCGATACACGGTTCTCCTTGTTTGTATAAAGCGTTTGCCGTATGCCGTCGGCCATCAGCACATGCCCATAAGCCAACCGGTGGCTATCTTCCATGGCTTTCTTCAGTTCGGGTTGAGTAACAGAAAAATACGAACAATAGATGCGCGCCTTGTAATCGGGGTAAACAATATTCAGCCACAAACCGGTGGCATCGCTGCTCTTACCGGCGCTAAGCGTATCAATACAGGCCAAATCGGAATAAAGGAACGAAAAGTTCGTATTATCATACGTCTTATACGCCGGTTCTTTTATATCTATCCGATTATATCCCAGCGGCTTGGGCGTATATTCGGTACACGCCAACAGGAAAAATGAGGCTAACAAAAACAAGATTTTATATCCGCCCCCTCCAAGCTCCCCCGAAGGAGGAGGCTTTAAGCCCCCCCTCCTTCGGAGGGCTTGGGGGAGGCTGTTAAAACGGTAAATCGTCCGCTTCATCTGTCGATGCAAAAGGCGCTGCCGATGGTTGTTGCTGTGGTTGCGCTTGCTGTGGTTGTTGAACAGCTTGAGGCGCTGCCTGATAAGCCGGAGCGTTGTCTGCTCCCTGCTCTCCGCCTCTTCGTCCCAGAAGTTCGAAATTATCCACAAATATTTCGTAAACGTATCTTTTTATGCCGTTCTGGTCATCGTAGGTACGCGAGCGGATTTTTCCTTCTATATACATCTGACTTCCTTTTTTCACAAATTGCTCGGCTACTTTTGCCAAACCTTTCCAGCATACAATGTTATGCCATTCGGTTTTATCGGGAATTTGAGTGCCGTTGGCCGCTGTATATCCTCTTTCGGTGGTAGCTAATGTAAAATTCGCTACTGCACTGCCATTATCAAAATACCTGACATCGGGGTCTTTCCCCACATTTCCTATTAAAATTACTTTATTCACCGACATAGTTACTTATTTTTTTTGATTAGTACATCATGCCGACAAAAGTAGTGTTTTTTATGGAAATGCCAATGTTTGAAGTGAAAATTGTAGGGGGCAAACCATGAAAAATTTTACGGCTTATGCCTTTCAGTAAAGTTGCCGATATGAGCAGGAGATTCCTCCCTTTGGTCGGAATGACAGTCTCCTCTCCCCTTAAACCACCAACAGGCAAGTCATTCCGACCAAAGGGAGGAATCTCATCCGTAACAGTGGCGCTAACATTTTTTAAGGTTTGCTCTGGTGTGGGGAGAGACTGTTTTCTATTGATATGTAAGCCCGGTGGGCTATGATTTAGAGATTTCAACCCTTAATTCGCATAATTCGGGAAGTTTAAACATTAAACGTTACTTATTTTTTTCGTAACCGTTGTGTAATATATTGCGAGGAACTTTGCAACATAAAACAACGAGGAATAAATTGATGAAAATGAAAAAAATAATTGTGTTTGTTATACTGGTTTTAAGCACACTGCCGACAAATGCGGAAAATCTAAGCGCTATTTCCATAAAAGGATTTATTCAGGATGCCGAAACCGGTGAAAATTTAGTCGGCGCACCTGTTTATTTAAAAGAAGAACCCTCAAAAGGAACCATGTCGGGGTTGGATGGAAGCTTTACAATCACCTCATCAGATAATTCATGCACATTAGTCTGTAGATACGTTGGCTATAAAACGGCAGAATATTCCGTCAAAAACAACGAAACCGGCATTAGAATCGTTATGCAGCCTGCATCTCATGAGATTGAAACTGCAATAGTGTATGGGCATACCGCCAACAATACGGACATTGGCGTCCGCAATATCGAAAAAATGTCGATGAACGTAATGAATGCGGTAAGTGCAAGAGCCATAGAAATGTCTCCCGACATGACAGTCGCGAATGTTGTACAGCGAATTTCCGGTGTTACGGTTGAACGCAACAGCAGTGGCGACGGACAATATGCTATCTTGCGCGGAATGGACAAGCGCTATAACTACACTTTGGTGAACGGCGTCAAAATTCCGAGTCCCGATAATAAAAACAGGTTTGTTCCATTGGATATTTTCCCCTCGGAATTATTAGACCGTCTGGAAGTAACCAAAGCATTGACCGCCGACATGGAAAGCGACGCGGTGGGTGGTGCGGTGAATCTTGTAATGAAAGATGCGCCAAACAACCGGCAACTGACGGCTAATTTATCCACCGGATACAATGCATTGTTTTGGAATAGGGATTTTTATTCGTTCGATGCCAAAACGGTTGCCAAACAATCACCCTACGAAATTTACGGTGAAGATTACCCTGCTAAAACGCGCGATTTCAACGAAAAAGTAATAAAATTGCAATCGGGCAGCGCGCCGGTCAATTTTTTCGGCGGCTTTTCGTACGGCGACCGCCTGTTTAGCGGTAAATTGGGAATTATGCTTGCCGGAAGTTTCCAAAACAGTTATCGCGGCAGCAATAGCGTGTATTTCGGCAATGCAACCGCTACGAGCGATGCATCCAATTTGCCTGTTTTGACGAGTAAAAACGACCGTACATACTCCGAACAGCAAACGCGTTACGGATTTCACGCAAAATTGGATTACCGTTTTTCAACGCAGCACAAACTACAATGGTACAATGCCTACATGGATTTTTCGAATGTGCAGGTGCGCGACAATACAAAAACAGAATTGAATATCGGCTACGACCCCGAACGCGGCGATTACAATTTGGGATTCGATACACGCTTCCGTCTTACTCACCAGCAAATTATGAACAGCACATTAAATGGAACGCATTATTTTTTATCGAACGATGCCCTGAAAATAGACTGGTCGGCGGTTTACTCCAAAGCATTCAACGAAATCCCCGACAACAGCTCGGTTTATACCAGCGCAAAAGTCAGGGATGAGAAAATAAACTCCATATCCGTCGTAACTACTCCATACGGCGCAGAACGCCGCTGGGAACATAACGATGACAGGGATTTGTCGGGATACTTCAATTTGCTATACGCCGCTTCGCTCAACGGAACAAAAGTCGATTTTTCGGCAGGAGGAATGTACCGCGACAAGCAACGCAGCAATTTTTACAATAATTATCTATTCCTGCCTTACGATGAGGACAAGCCATCCATGAACAATAACTTAATTAAAGGGACGGATTGGAACGAATACAGCGAAATCAAATTCCGTGTGCATAATCCGCATGGCTCGACAGGAAATCAGTTAAATTACAATGCTTCGGAAAAAATTACCGCCGGTTACGGACAAGCTAAACTGCAACTGAACCGGTTGCAGGTGATTTTCGGGTTACGCATCGAAACTACCGACCAAGGTTACCATTTGAAACATCCGATTGATGGCGTAAAGAACGAAGGCAGCCAGCAATATACGGATTATTTGCCGAGCCTGCACCTCAAATATTCACCTTGGGAAAACAATAATATCCGTACTTCATATTACAAATCGCTCAATCGCCCCGGATTTTTTGAAATTGTTCCGTATCAGATTCTGAATGAAGAATATACGGAAAGAGGTAATCCCGAATTAAAACACACGATTGCTCATAATATAGATTTCCGCTACGAATATTTTCCGCAGCCTTCAGAACAATTCATGGTCGGATTGTTTTACAAACGCTTGCAAAATCCCATCGAATACGGCATTTTGGCCGAGGGGCAAGGCACATTTTATTCACCTACCAATTTTGGCGATGCCGACAACTATGGCGTGGAAATTGATTTGACAAAATATTTTCATTCGTTTGGAATTAAGGGCAATTACACATTCACACAATCGCAGATAACGACCAGCAAGTTGTTCAATTACGATAATTCCGACCCTGCTTCGTCCGAGAAAATACTGGTGAAAAATGTAGATCAAACCCGCCCATTGAACGGACAGGCGAAACATGTAGCTAATCTTTCGCTGCTGTATAAGGACGCAAAAAACGGATGGGACGGACAGTTGGCGTTTTCTTATACCGGCGACCGCCTGTACGCCGTTTCCCGCTATTTGGACAACGACATCTGGCAAGGGAGCTATCTGCAAATGGATGCTTCGATCGAAAAGAAATTCAAAACAGGAATCGTTTTTTTTGCGAAAGCTGCCAATTTGTTGAATACGCCGATGGTTCTTTATTTGAAAAAACAAAATCCGGCTAACGACAAAATAAAAAATTATAAAAACTACCGTAGCGGAACGCTGGTTCGCCGCGATTATTACGGACAAAATCTGCAAATCGGATTACGATATAAATTCTAAGATTAAAACATCATACAAATTTTAAATTAAAACAAAATGAAAAGAAATCCTATTGTATCAGGCTTGTTTTTATTACTTGCAAGCTGTTTTGTACTTACAAGTTGTGAAGAAAAGGACGAAAACCTTTCGGTAAAAGCGATTACCGTATCGCCCAGCTCATTAATGCTCAAACCAGGTGAATCGAAAGCGCTTACAGCAACAATTTTTCCCGAAAACGCTGCAAACAAAAAAGTTCACTGGACAACTTCCGATACTGAAATCGCAAGCGTTAGTGAAGCCGGAGAAGTAACCGGCGTCAAGCTGGGCAATGCCACCATTACAGCTACAACCGAAGACGGCGGCGAAAAAGCGACTGTTGCTGTAACTGTAACGGCTAACGACCCTGTAACCGTTGGTGCAAAAGGCGCTCCGGCAAGCGCCGTAGAAGGCGTTTGGCGTAAATATACGACTGTGAGTGTGAATGGCCAGATTTACGTTCCTGCGGGAAAATCCCTGACTATCGAAGAAGGCGTTGATATTATCATAAACGCAGATGCGCAGGACGCGAGCAACACAAAAATCGAATTAATCGTGGAAGGTAGCTTGTATTGCTATGGTACGGCAGAATCTCCCATTACCTTTACCGTTCCTGCCTCAAATCGCGACAAACAAACATCGGGACGTTACTGGGGCGGTATTATCGGAAGTACGACTTGCGACCAGGTTGTGCTCAACCATGTATTGATTGAATATACCGGTGCAATCACAACAACGGCTTCTCCTTCCGTAACCAAAGGACTCTTCAAAGCCGGAGGCGGAGAAGGCATGGTGGCTTTTAACACCAACAACCCGCAAGGAAAATATGTGATTACCAATTCAACTTTCCGCTATACGGGCGAAGATGCGATTTATCTGCAAGGCGGTGAATGTATTTTTAGCTATAATTTATTCTATGCCGTAGGTAACGAAGGCGGCGAGGCCATCAACGTGAAAGCCGGCTGCAAGGTGGACGCCGCTTTCAATGTAATGTACAGTCCCAACAGCAATGCGTTCAAGTTGTCGAACTCAGGCGTAGGCGGCAACCGTTTCCAAGCGCAAATCAATGCTTACAACAACACTATTATCAATGCCGGCTGGCGCCGCGACCCGGGCAAGCCCAAAGGCGGATCGGTGTGGGCCGAAGGCGGTTTGGTAAATATATTCAACAATCTGATTGTAAACAGCATGTTCGGGGCAAAAGCGCCTAATTTCGGAAAAGGCGGCGAGGAAGGTGTTGTACTCGAAAGCGTGATTGATTATAACTTCTATGCTTCGGGAACAAGCGAAAGCAATGTTCCGCAACATCAGGAAAACGGTACGAAAACGGCTTTTGACGGTTTCAAGCCCGGTGTGAAAGATGTTATCTACGGCGAACATGATATTCGTGGAAATGCCGCAGGCGCTAACGACCCGAAATTTGCAAATTTCCCATTCCTGACCAATCCGCCGTTGGATTTCAACTACAACGAAACATGGAATCTCCATTTGCAAGCCGGTTCTCCAGCATTGGATGCAAGCAAGGTAAGAACCGGATTCACTCCGTATTTCAGTGCAAGCGGTCTTACATTGGATAATAAAACCTATAAATCGCCGGTTCCGGCCAGCTATTTTGGTGCACTTGGGCAAAATTAATCACTTTATATTATAAACATAACCAAACAGGTTTTTGAAACCTGTTTGGTTTTACATATAAATATCAAAAACATGAAACGAATTATTTTTTTAATACTTGTCGTATTTGGCGTAACCCTTTCGTATGCGCAAAACAATGTTTCCACAGCGCTTCCCGAAATATCCGAATCGGCTGTTAATTTCATTGTTGCCAACGATTTGGGGCGTAATGGCTACTACGAACAAAAACCGATTGCACAGCTTATGGGACATGCAGCCGAAAACATGAGCATCGAAATGGTTGCCGCTGCCGGCGATATACATCATTTCGGAGGAGTAGCGAGCGTTAATGACCCTTTATGGATGACAAATTACGAATTGATTTACGACCATCCGGAATTAATGATAGACTGGTATGCGGTTTGCGGAAATCATGAGTACAGGGGCAATACGCAGGCCGTTCTGGATTACTCGCATGTCAGTCGTCGCTGGAACGCTCCCGCAAAATATTACACAAAAGTCATTCAATCGAAAGATGGAGGTACATGCCGGCTGGTTTTTATCGACACAACCCCGATGATGAATAAATACCGCAACGATTCGCTCAGCTATCCCGATGCTTGCAAGCAGGATGTTGCGGTGCAGCTACATTGGATTGATTCGGTACTGGTTCATTCAACAGAAAAATGGAAAATCGTCATCGGCCATCATCCGGTGTATGCCGAAACCAAAAAAGAAAAAGAAGAGCGCGCCGATATGCAAGCGCATCTGGCGCCGATTCTGGAAAAAAACAAGGTGGATGTTTATTTCTGCGGACATATTCATAACTTCCAGCATATCCGTCCAAATTCGTCGAAAGTGAATTACGTAGTCAATTCGGCCGGTTCGTTATCGCGTCCGGTAAAAGCTATTGATGGAACGCTGTTTTGCAGTCCCGACCCGGGTTTCACGATTTGCTCGGCGGATAATCAAACATTCAAATTCTTCTTTGTTAATCACAAAGGGAAAATTATTTACGATTATACGGTTCACAAAAATCTTAAATAACCCAGTCGGGTCAGGGAGTCATATCTATCGTTCTTTTCCTTAAAACGTATGTAGCACAAATCTTTCGATTTGTGCTACATTGTTCTCTCATCGTCCAGGGCAAACCATGAAAATCTCTGTTATTAAAGGCTTTCAGCCTTAGCCTATTCGGATTTCTTCATGCGCTTGCCTTGTAGGGCAGCCCCTATTAATCTCCCAAAACGACAGTCCCCCTACGGGGGATTCAGGGGGCTGTATTATAAGCCTCTAAAGCCTTTTCCAGTACCGTTAATGCTTTCGCCAAGTCTTCCTTATTCAGGACATAAGCTATACGCACTTCGTTTTTCCCCAAACCGGGGGTGGTGTAAAAACCCGAAGCCGGCGCCATAAAAATAGTTTGCCCTTCGTATTCAAAGTCCGAAAGGCACCATTCGCAAAACTTATCGGCATCGTCCACCGGCAGACGGGCAACCGTATAAAATGCCCCCATCGGTATCGGCGAATACACGCCCGGAATACGATTCAGCCTGTCAATCAGGAATTTTCTGCGCTCCACATATTCTTCATACACATCGCGCAGATATTCGGGGTTGGCATTCAACGAGGCTTCCGCAATAATTTGTCCGATAAGCGGCGGGCTCAGACGTGCCTGGCAAAACTTCATCAGTGTTTTGCGCAGCTCCTTGTTTTTAGTGATGATAGCGCCGATTCTTATTCCGCACTCGCTATATCTTTTTGATACAGAGTCGATTAAAACCACATTTTCCTCAATGCCAACCAAGTGGCAAGCCGAAATATACGGAGAACCCGTGTATATAAACTCCCTGTAAACCTCGTCCGAAAACAAATAGAGGTTGTATTTCTGAACCAAGTGTTTAATCTGGTTCATCTCGGCGCGCGAATACAAGTAGCCTGTCGGATTGTTCGGATTGCATATCATGATGCCTTTTGTCCGCTCGGTGATAAGGGCTTCAAATTTCTCCACCGGAGGCAGCGAAAAGCCTTCCTCGATGGACGACGACACCGTTTTGATAACTGCACCCGCCGAAACGGCAAAGGCCATGTAGTTTGCATAAGCCGGTTCGGGCACTATTATTTCATCACCCGGGTTCAAACAGGCCAAAAAAGCGAATAGCACGGCTTCCGAACCACCCGTCGTGATAATTATGTCATCCGCCGAAACATTGATATTGTATTTGGCATAATATCCCACCAGTTTCTCGCGGTAGGAGCGGTAACCATCGCTCGGACTGTATTCGAGTATCGTCCGGCTAATGTTATGAAGCGCATCAAGCCCCTCTTTGGGCGTAGGCAAATCGGGTTGTCCTATGTTCAAATGATAAACTGTAAGGCCTCTGGCTTTAGCAGAGTCCGACAAAGGCGCCAGTTTCCGTATAGGGGAATTCGGCATTTCTATTCCGCGTACTGAGATTTCGGGCATAATTTCTCCTTAAATTATAGACGTACAAAAGTAGTAAAAAAACTGATAATTATCCTGAGGCTACATAAAAAAGCTGGGTAAACGCATGAAAGAAGTCCGAATAGGCTAAGGCTAAAAGCAGGGCTCTGACATTCTTCATGCGTTTACCCCAGATAAAAAAGAAAGCGCCTCCGAGGAAGCGCTTTCTGTAAATAATATAAAGCTTTTTTGAATGCTTATTTTTCTTCGCCCGAAAGTTTTTCTTTCAGCGCTGCAAGTCCTTCAATGTCGCCAAGCGTTGTTTTTTCGGCAGGTGTAGAGGTTACCTGAGCAACTTCTTCTTTGTCTTTCTTCGCTTTTCGCGCCGATTTCTTTTCGGTGGCAACCGCTTTTGTATCTACGGCTTTTTCATCTTCGTAAACTTTGCTGTGAGAAACAATAATACGCTTCGATTCTTTATTGAATTCTATTACCTTAAATTGAAGTTTTTCGTCAATTTGAGTTTGCGCACCATCTTCTTTTACCAAATGTTTTGGAGTTGCAAAACCTTCAACACCGTAAGGAAGTGAAATCACAGCGCCTTTGTCAACTAGTTCAACAACTGTTCCTTCGTGGATTGAACCAAGGGTGAAGATGGTTTCAAATACATCCCAGGGATTTTCTTCCAATTGTTTGTGGCCAAGGCTTAAACGGCGATTTTCCTTATCAATTTCAAGTACCTGAACTTCGATGTCGGCGCCTATTTGAGTAATTTCGCTAGGATGTTTGATTTTCTTCGTCCACGAAAGGTCGGAGATGTGAATCAATCCGTCAACGCCTTCTTCTATTTCGGCAAATACGCCAAAGTTTGTGAAGTTGCGTACTTTAGCGGTATGTTTGCTTCCAACAGGATATTTTTCTTCGATGTTGTCCCATGGATCCGGTTTCAATTGCTTGATACCCAACGACATTTTGCGTTCGTCCCTGTCCAGTGTAAGCACAACAGCTTCCACATCGTCTCCCACTTTCATAAAGTCCTGAGCGCTGCGCAAATGCTGTGTCCAGCTCATTTCCGAAACATGGATAAGTCCTTCTACACCCGAAGCTATTTCGATAAATGCACCGTAATCGGCCATTACAACTACTTTTCCGGTTACTTTGTCGCCCACTTTCAGGTCTGCGCTCAAAGCATCCCATGGATGAGGAGTTAATTGTTTCAAGCCAAGAGCGATACGTTTTTTGTCATCGTCGAAGTCAAGGATAACCACGTTGATTTTTTCATCCAGTTTAACCACTTCTTCGGGATGTTGTACACGTCCCCAAGAAAGGTCGGTAATATGGATAAGGCCGTCCACGCCGCCAAGGTCGATAAATACCCCGTAAGAAGTGATGTTCTTAACTGTACCTTCAAGCACTTGTCCTTTTTCCAGTTTCGAGATAATATCTTTCTTTTGTTGCTCGAGTTCGGCTTCGATAAGCGCTTTGTGCGATACAACAACATTTTTGAATTCGTGGTTGATTTTCACCACCTTGAATTCCATTGTTTTTCCTACAAATACATCGTAATCACGGATAGGTTTAACGTCGATTTGAGAACCCGGCAAGAATGCTTCGATTCCGAATACGTCAACAATCATACCGCCTTTCGTGCGACATTTGATGTAACCTTTAATAATTTCGTCGCCTTCAAGAGCTTCGTTAACACGATCCCAAGAGCGGGAAACGCGCGCTTTTTTGTGAGAAAGGATAAGCTGTCCTTTTTTGTCTTCCTGGCTTTCGATGTAAACCTCTACTTCGTCGCCAATTTTCAGGTCGGGATTGTAGCGAAATTCGTTCATCGAAACAACGCCATCCGATTTGTAACCGATGTTAACAACAACCTCGCGCTTGTTCATTGCGGTTACTTTTCCCATTACCACTTCCCTGTCATTGATTTTACTCAGCGACTGGTCGTAAGTGTTTATCAAATCCTCTTTGCTTACGTCGGTTAAGGTATCACCTTTTTCGTAGGCATCCCAATTGAAATCATCAATTGGCTGTACATTTTTTAATTTTTCCGATTCAATCATTTGTTTTGTTTTTTGATCTTGGATCAATAAATTAATAAGTTAGACATTATTTTGTTGAAAAACTGCGCAAAGGTATTCTTTTTCAATTAAGAAAGCAATTTATTCGTGTGTTTTTTTAGGGCAAACGCATGAAAAAGTTTAGTGCTACTGTTACGAATGAGATTCCTCCCCAAGCCCCCCCACCCCCCGTAGGGGGGGATTTCAAAAGCCTCCCCTACGGGGAGGTTTGGAGGGGCTTCGCCGCCGCTTCCTCATCCCCTCTCCCAAAAAGGAGCCCGTCATTCCGACCAAAGGGAGGAATCTCCTGCTCATATCAGCAACTTTACCGAAAGGTATAAGCTATAAAATTTTTCATGCGTTTGCCCTATGCGTTTTTTTGAGACCTGACATGCGTTTTTTTACTAATTTGCTAAATACTTCGGCTCCTTTGTAATTCAGGTGGTGGGTATCGGCATAACAGGAGTCCGGTAAAGCCAAATCGGAGTAATCCCACAATTGTATATAACTATATTTTTCTTTGTAGAAAGCATAATATTCTTCCACTCCATATTGGTATCCTAAATACACAGGTGTATTCACAAATATCAGTTTTACATTGTGTTGAGTACAATATTCTACTATTTTATGTAAGTATATGTATTGAGTGGATGACGGATTGTAATCATCGCCGGTTAGCTGTTTTTCCTTATAGGATGCACCATATAAATCAATATCATGTTGCAGATCATCTTGATCGTGGTATAAGTATCCACCCATTTTCAAATTAGTATAATTGTTTTTATTACCAAGCATTTTATTAATGGGCAGACCTCTGTATATATAAGGAAATCTCAATAAACTTTTGTAGTAATACACAGTTTTAGAGAACAACATTCGTTCTTCGCCGTTAAAAAAGCGGCAATAACGATCCATGTTTTGTTCGCTATTTTTATCATGTAACCACAATTCCGATTCGGTTAAAAGGCTCCGGTAATTAAACGAGAGCAACACCGTATCAATATGCGGATTGGCTTCCAAAAACAATTTCAATTTTGTACAGGTGAAAATGTAGGCTTCGCCGCTATGAGCAAGATTTACGGCATTATCCACTATCAAATCATTTAAAGCACATTCGAGATGGGAATCCCCTACAATCAACACATTTTTAGATTCGGGAATCTTAAATGCCGTATCATCCAAAGATTTGTCTGTAATAATAAACAAAAGCATATCCGAAACCAAAAAGAATCCGGCAAATAAAAACAGATATATGACTAATTTTTTCATCAACTTCAAAATTGAAAATAGATAAACGTTTGTTCCTCACCACTTAACCAAAGCACAGCATACAAAATCAACAGGTATATACCCCATCTCAGCCACCTGTAAGCTACATTATCTAACTGCAAAGCATGTTGTTTGTCCCGTTGCAGCCATTCGGCAACAAACATTACTATGATGCTCAAAATGGTTGCTTTTTTTAGTTCATAGCTAAGGGGCGCCGAAAAGAATGGGAACGAGAATATGCGCTTTATATAATCGAAAGCAATGGTTATATTTTCCGCTCTAAAAAAAATCCATGCAAAACATACGAGCGAAAAAGTAAGTATCATTTGAAATAACTCTTTAATATTCGGAAATATACGTCCTTCGGCAACAATATCAAGATGATGCCTGTTCTTTTTTACAAGAAGCAATGGAATAAAAAACAAAACATGAATGAATCCCCACGAAATAAACGTCCAATTGGCTCCATGCCAAAACCCGCTGACTAAAAAAATAACAAATGTGTTTCGGATGGTTTGCCATTTGCCACCCCTGCTCCCGCCAAGAGGGATGTAAAGGTAATCGCGGAACCAAGTGGTGAGCGAGATATGCCAACGCCGCCAAAACTCGGCTATATCCCTCGAAAAATAAGGAAGTGCGAAATTTCGTAATAATTTTATACCAAATAATTTCGCTACACCTATCGCTATATCAGAATAACCCGAAAAATCGGCATATATTTGAATAGCAAATAAAACAGCTCCCAAAACAAGCGTACTTCCCTGCTTTATTTCATAATTGGAAAAAATATAATCGGTGTAACCGGCGCAATTATCGGCGATGACCAGCTTTTTGAAAAAGCCCCAAAGTATTTGCCTGCACCCGTCAACCGACATGGAATAGTTAAATTTCCGTTTCTTTTCGAGTTGCGGCAACAAATGGGTTGCCCGCTCAATAGGCCCTGCAACAAGCAAGGGGAAGAAACTCACAAACAAGGCATAGTCTATCAAGCTTTTGGTTACTTTTGTTTTTCCATTGTACACATCAAACAAATACGATAATCCGTGAAAAGTGTAGAAAGATATACCAAGAGGCAACAGGATACTTAATGTCGTAACATTTGCCTGCAAACCACAAACGCTCAAAAATGAAGCAAAGGATTCAATAAAAAAATTAAAATATTTGAAATAAATCAGGGACGAAAGATTCAGGGAGACGAGCGCTATCAACCATTTTTTTTTATTTTTTGTTCCGGGATTCGATAGTTTCAATCCGCCCCAATAACATAACAAAATAGAAGCCGCCAACAGGAAACAAAAACGGTAATCCAAATAGCCGTAAAAAATAAAACTGGCTACCAGCAAAAACAAATTCTGTGTCTTGCGCCGTTCAGTTCCAATTATCCAATACAGGATAAAAACAATGGGTAGAAATACAAAAAAAGCAATCGAAACAAAATTCATGGGATTTTTAGTCTATTTTTTCTTGTTTATACGCAAACTAACCGCATTTTTATGGGCATCCAGGCATTCGCTTCCAGCCATAATTTCTACTGTTTTTCCCAGGTTGTTGATTCCCTGTTCTGTAATTTCCTGAAAGGTGATTTTTTTGACAAAGCTATCCAGATTCACCCCGCTATATGCTTTGGCATAACCATTTGTTGGCAAGGTGTGATTGGTTCCCGAAGCATAATCTCCCGCGCTTTCAGGGGTGTAATGCCCCAGAAAAACCGAACCGGCATTGGTTATCTGCTCCGCCAGTTCCCGGTAATTGCTTGTTTCTATAATCAGGTGCTCGGGAGCATATTCGTTTGTTAGCTCAACTATTTCGGCGTTGTTTTTGAGCACAATCATTTTGCTGTTGTCCAATGCTTTCTGCGCTATATCTTTGCGTGGAAGCGCCGATAATTGCTTTTCGATTTCGGCAAGTACAGCGGGTAAAACAGATTCAGTGGCCGTAATCAGAATCACTTGGCTATCAGCTCCATGTTCGGCCTGAGACAGCAAATCGGCGGCGATAAATGCCGGATTTGCCGTTTCATCGGCTATCACTTCCACTTCCGAAGGGCCTGCGGGCATGTCGATTGCTACATCGCGCAGGCTAACCAACTGCTTGGCTGCCATCACGTACTGGTTTCCCGGCCCAAATATCTTATAGACTTTCGGCACCGATTCGGAGCCATAAGCCATTGCGCCAATGGCTTGTACGCCTCCTGTCTTGAATATCTTATCTACGCCGGCTTCTTTTGCGGCAAACAATATGGCTGGATGAACCTTCCCCCCGGCATTGGGTGGCGAACAAAGCACTATTTCCTTGCAACCCGCTATTTTAGCCGGAATAGCCAGCATCAACACAGTCGAAAACAGCGGAGCCGTTCCTCCGGGTACATACAAGCCGACCTTTTCGATGCCGACTGCCTTTTGCCAGCAGGTAACACCCGGCGCCGTTTCTATTTTGTTTGTTACGAACTTCTGCGCCAAATGAAAAGTTTCGATATTGCGTTTGGCGACCCTTATCGCTTCCTTCAAATCGTCCGGTACCAATTGTTCCGAAGCCGCTATTTCCTGGGGCGAAACGGCTAAACTATCGAGCTTTACTTTATCGAACTTTAATTCGTATTTTAATATGGCCTCATCGCCTCCGTTTTTTACTTCCTCCAAAATGTTTTTTACTGTTTCGTTGAGCGAAGTTGTATCAAACACAGGCCGTTTCAGTATGTTAGACCATTCCGGTTTTTCCGGATATGTAATAATTTGTATCATAAGATTTATATTCTGAGATAGAATTTCGGGGCAAAGATACTAAAAAATCAGTATTCGGAATCCGTTTAAATCTTTAGAGCGATGATTTTAAGAGATAAAAATACTTCTTCGCACAAAAATTAAACAAACTTTAATATAGTGGTAACACTTTATCGCGTATATTTGTGATTTACATATTAATTCTAATCATTTATTACAGCTAAAATTATGAGAACAATCCTTATTTCGTTATCCATGATGCTGATGTCCTTAATTACCCTGTCAGCACAAGGGCAAACTCGCCCGGGTCCTCAACCGGCGGCAGATACCTACGAAAAATTTAAAGTAGGAATGGCCGGTTACTCTTTTCTTAAATTCGACATCGACAAAACGCTGGAAATCATGCAGAAAATAGATGTACATTACCTGTGTATCAAAGATTTTCATCTTCCGCTGAAAAGTACCGACGAAGAAATTGCCGCATTTAAAGAAAAACTGAAAGCGAAAGGCGTAACAGGTTATGCCGTTGGCCCTATATACATGAAAACCGAGAAAGAAGTTGATAATGCCTTTGAATATGCCAGGCGTGTGGGTGTAAAAACCATTGTCGGCGTACCCAGCATCGAAATGCTGCCCTATGTAGATAAAAAAGTGAAGGAATACAATTTCTATTACGCCATCCACCTGCACGGCCCCGATTTGGGTATATTCCCCGATGCCGAAGATGTATGGAACCACACCAAAGACCTCGACCCGCGCATTGGAATGTGCCTCGACATCGGCCACGACCTGCGCAACGGAAAAAACCCTGTTGCCGACCTGATAAAGTACCACACGCGCGTATTCGATATTCATCTTAAAGATGTAACCGGAAACACCAAGCAAGGATATTCGGTAGAAGTTGGTCGCGGAATAATTGATTTCCCCGCGCTGGTAAAAGCCCTGCGAAAAGTAGGATACACAGGCGTTCTCAGCCTGGAACACGAAAAAGAAATGACCGACCCATTTCTGGGCATAGCCGAATCAATCGGTTATTTCAGAGGGGTGATAAAGGCTACGAAGAAATAAAAGTTCAAAGTTTCAGGTAGGGGCAGGGTTCGCCTTAGGGCAAACGCATGAAAAAATTTAGTGCCACTATTACGAATGAGATTCCTCCCTTTGGTCGGAATGACGGTCTCCTTTTTGGGAGAGGGGATGAGGAAGTGGCGGCAAAGCCGCCACTTCCTCATCCCTTAAACCACTGATAGGCGAGTCATTCCGACCAAAGGGAGGAATCTCCTGCTCATATCAGCAACTTTAGCCCTAGGGTTCATCTGCCCTTTCTTTGATATGTAGAAGGCTGTGTCAAAAGTCTTTTTCTGAGGTTGTCAGGAGATTGCGGGTCGGAGCCCGCAAAGAACAGTATTGTAGAGACGTGGTGTGCCACGTCTGTATTCGATATGTAGGGGGTTGTGTCAAAAGTCTTTTTCTGAGGTTGTCATTGCGGGATCCGACCCGCAATCTCCTGAGTAAACGTGCAGTAATTTGAAGCATACCGGAAAAACGGGTGTAAATAGTCCGAACACCAGAAGAATGCAAAATCATGTGTTTAGTCCCGCAGGGACGGCGCTTTATTAACCGTATGCTTCAGCTTACGGATAAAGAATCGTCTCATCTAAGCAAGTCCCGCATGGGACGACACTTGGACACGCTATCAAGTGTCGCCCCATGCGGGGCTTAGGCTACCGTATTGTCTGTCAAGCCGTAAGCTGAAGCATACGGTTAATAAAGTGTCGTCCCTGCGGGACTAAACACTGCGTATTATTTGCGATAATTTGCGTAATCTGCGTAATTTGCGTTCAAAAATACTTTCGAGACAGCCCCCTACATTATTCACATTATTCACATTAGTCTGATTATTCTAACTGTCAAAGAATAATCTTTTTCGACACAGTTTCCGAGCCTGCAACATACTTCACAATGTACATTCCTTTTGATACATCCGACAGATTCAGTTCGTGGCGGTTGAAGCCGGAGACTATATTGTAGTTGGCCTGTTTCACAAGGGCGCCTCGCATATCGTACAGATACACAGCCAGATTCGATGACTTTTCGGAAGAATAGTTGATATGGAAAACGTTGCCTACAAGGTAGGAACTGATAAGCGCATTGTCCTTTACTGCCGGTTGAATGGCCAATTCGAGCTCAAGCTCATCTTTCTTCCCGCGCTGAACAACCTTCGACGGCAAACTGATACAGCCATGTTCGTCGATTATCTGCACATAATGTTCCTTGCTATCGTTGATGAAATAAGTTACATTAGCCGTATTGGTTTTGCCGTCCCACCGGTACATGTATCCGGGCATCACTCTTGTGTAAGACGACACGCCTTTTTCAAAACCTTCTGGATTCATGATTCGGATGACCGGCCGCGATTTTTTAAGGCGCTCGCAATTTTCGTCCTGAGTAAAGCCGATGTTGTTACTCACCCACACCCTGCGAGACTCGAACCATTCTCTAAACCATCTCACATGCCCTCTAACGGTAGTTGGCGTAATGTATGCTTCCCTGTCTTTGTATTCTTCCTGCAATTTCGGGAATTTAGTCCTGTCCCTGTCGATGCTGCCGGATGTTTCCAACTGCCTGTAATTTGTTTCCAGTATTTCGGGCACCTTATCCAGTAGCGGGGCCAACTCGTCGAAGCGGTTAATTACTTTCCGGGCAAAAGCCTCGTCTTTATACAACTGCGCAAACCAATGCGTTTTTTTCGTCCACACCCCATCTTCGTAATAGCAGTCGCCGCCATGGTTCCCGAACGAAATATCGAAATCCCAGGGAGCGCTCATGTTTAGTTTTCCGTTCCGGTCTTTATGTATAAACACACTGCAATGGAATAAATTGTCAACACCTTTCGACAAATCGTGGAGAATACTCCAGTCGATAAAGCTGTTTTCGTTGATGTACTTCGGATAGCCAATAAGCGGGTCTTTGTAGTTAGAGCCATATATAGCCTCCTCAAATTCATCGAGATACGATTTCATCCACTGCACTTGGGTATCGGTCGCGTTTTTGGGTTTCGGATACTTGAAAACGAAGGTAATCCCTCTCCGGTTTGTCTTGAGTTCCGTATTTCGCTCATTATCCTGTATCCTGCCTGTAGGTATCGCCTCCAGAATATACCCTCCCGACATGCGGGGAAGTACCTGATCTGCCGCATCGGCAGTCAGTTTGGAGACATTGATCCGTTCCTTGTCCCTGCCTATTTTTTCGACCAGGCTATACAATCCCCTGTATTCGTCATTCACATACAGTTCAACGTAACGGGTTCGGGGTGCATATTCAAGTCCCAGCATCTGACGACCCAGGTAATAAGCCAACAGGTTACGCATATAACTCCGGTCGTTCCAATGGGCGAGCAATACCCACTCTTCATGGGCTGGCATTCCCAGCAAAGGCGAGGGATTATCCTCTTCTCCGTTATAGTTTGTCAAGTCGAGGCTATACGATTTTTTCGCCCTGCCCCAGGAGGTATTGCCACGACCCTTGATTTTAATTGAGCCATAATATAATTCCTCGTCGGTATAAGATGATGTTTCCGAATTTATTAGCATCATTGAACCTGCCAGCTTTTCTGCCGTTACATGTTCCTCATCTCTTTGTATATCACCTATCTTTTTATCGTTGTACAATTGGATATGCACTTCGGCCACCCCTTTCGGCGAAAAGAGGTAAGCAGGATCCAATTTTGCCTGAAGAGCAGGCGCCGAAAGCGCTAAAATAAGGATAATAAGGGTCAATCGCTGTTTCATATTGGTATAGGATAATGATTTCAGGCGCCATATAAGAAAGCCGAAATCCGGTTATTTTTTTAGTTAGAAATAATAATTTTGCTGTTTACAATCTCGGAACCGGCTATGCACTTCACTACATACATTCCGCTGCCAAGTTCCGAAAGGCTTGTTTCGTGCTGATTGAATCCCGGCGCCGACTGGTAGCGCGCTTTTTTCAGCAAGCGTCCCTGCATGTTATATACGCATACCTGCATCTCCGGTTCCTTGCCCGAAGTGTAATTGGTGAACAACACCTTCCCCACAAGGAAGGTATTGATTGACTGATTGTTCGTCCTGTTTTGTTCGATGGCGGTATCATCATTTCCCCGTTTAATTGTAGCTACCAACGTGGAGCAACCGTGCACGTCGAACAGTTGTACCGTATGTTCCTTGTTATCGGTAATCCGGTAAACGTTTACGCCACTATATCCATCCCACCGGGGTCTGTAGCCGGGCATTACCCTGATTCTGTACGGACTTCCATCCTCAAAATTTTCGGGTTCAATAACCCGTACAACCGGTCTGATTTTTTTAAAGCGTTCGCAGCGTTCGGCCTGATTTATGCCCAAATTGCTGTAAATCCATGCCCTGCGGGATTCAGTCCATTCTCTAAGCCATCTCACATGACCTCTTACGGTTGTGGGAGAAGTTTTTTCTTCTGCATCTTTAAAATTATTCAGCATCGCCGGATATTTTTCATGATCACGGTCCAAACAGCCCGATTCTTCCAGTTGTATCAGGTTGGTTTCCAGTATTTCGGGAATCTCGTCAAAAAGAGCTTCCAGTTCATCATTCCGCTCGATGTATTTTCGGAGAAAGCGTGTATCCAAAAAGAGACGGCTAAACCAATGCGTTGTTTTTTCCCGCAACACATCTTCCGTATAGCAAGTACTGCCATGGTTTCCGAACGAAATATCGAAATCCCAGGGAGCGCTCATATTCAATTTCCCGTTCCGGTCTTTATGAACAAACACGCTGCAATGGAACAAATTATCTACCCCTTTCGACAATTCGTGCAGAATACACCAGTCAATAAAGTTATCTTCGTTGATGTATTTCAGGTAGCCATTAACGGGGTCCTTGTAATTATCGCCATAGATAACATTCTCAAATTCATCCAGATACGATTTTATCCACGCCACTTCCTTTGTGGTTGCATTTTGGGGTTTCGGATACTTGAAAACGAAATTAACTCCCCTTTTAGTTGTCTTAAATTCTGTATTTTTTTCTTTCAACTTAACCCTGCCGGTAGGAATCGATTCCAGAAGATATCCACCCGAAAGGCGTGGCAACAGCTGATCAGCGGCATCTGTAGTTAATTTGGATATATCAACACGGTCTTTGCTTCGTTTTATTTTCTCAACCAAACTATAAACGCCTCTGTATTCATCGTTTACATATAATTCAATGTATCTTGTTCGGGGGGAATAAGCTATTCCGCTCATCCTCCCGCCCAAGTAATATGCCATGGGATTACGCATATAACTACGGTCGTTCCAGTGTGCGAGCAATGTCCACTCTTCGTCAGCGGGCATACCCAGCAAAGGGGCAGGATTATCTCCGCCATTGCTGTCTATCAAATCAATCGAATACGACCTTTTAGGGTTTCCCCACGAGGTGTTTCCATGTCCGATAATCTCAACATGGGAATTATACAAGCCCGATATAGAGTAAGTTGATGTAGCCGAATTTTTAACTACCATCGATCCTTTCAACTTATCTATCGTAGCTGCCGGAGCCGGTTCATTCCGTTTTATATCACCGATTTTTTTACCGTCATCCAATGTAATATGGATTTCAGCAACTCCTTTTGGAGAGAAAAGATATGCGTCATTGACAGCCTTGAGGAAAAAAGGCTGCATCGAAAAAATAAAAACAAACAAGAAGAAATAAAATCTTCGCTTCATGATTGGTCAATTATAGATTTTTATTAGCTAGTAGCAAAGATAATAAATTATTCATAGTCAAGCATAATTATTAAAAAAAAGCGAGCTGTTTTTGTACTTTTAAAATACACACGACATTTTTTGGCATAAAAAAATAACATAACATATAATGTGATTTGCAAAATTATTATGTATATTTGAGCGTTTTTTGAGAAAACCGATTTCTATACCTGTATCACAAACTTAATGTCAGCAACCAAAATGGGAGCTAAAACGTTATAAATTACAGTAAGACGGGGCAAAGCGCTATGCTATGGCACATTAATGCTGAATTGAATATTGGTTTCAAAAAAATCAAGTGATTACTTTTTTAACTAGAACAGAACTTTGGACATTTCGGTTTTACAACAATTGTTTGATTCTCACAAGAATATACCGGTATCTTATCAGTTACTCAATAAGTACGATACGATACTGGTGAAGGGACTGCAAGGCTCTGCAACGGCCATGTATGCTGCTTCGCTATTCAAAAAAGGGAACAATTGCTTTTTCTACATCCTGGACGACGCCGAAGCCGCCGGTTATTTTTACCACGACCTGACCCAACTTCTGGGTACCGATAACATCCTGTTCTTCCCGTCATCGTACAAAAGGGCAATCAAATACGGACAGATAGACCAGGCCAACGAAATTCTCCGGACGGAAGCGCTGAGCAAAATACAAACAGACGACACCCACCTTATTATTGTCAGCTACCCCGAAGCGGTTGCCGAAAAGGTGGTTTCAAAAGAAACACTGGAAAAAAATACGCTCCATATTAGCCTGAACGAAAAAGTTGACAGCTCTTTTGTGTCAGAAGTCCTTGATTCGTACGGCTTTGAATATACCGATTATGTATATGAACCCGGCCAGTATGCCATCAGGGGAAGTATTATAGATGTATTCTCTTTTTCGTGCGAATATCCTTACCGCATTGATTTCTTTGGCGACGAAGTGGAATCTATACGCAGCTTTGACGTTGAAAACCAGTTATCAAAAGAAAAACTGAATGCCATCCGGATAATCCCCGAAATGCGGAAAAGCGGCATACAAAACGTATCCCTCTTCGAGATGCTGCCCAGGAACACTATCATAGGCGTAAACGATTATTCGTGGCTACAAGGACGGTTAATCTCGGTTTACAACGATACGCCCATACTGGATAACCCTGAATATGAATTCGATATACAAAGCAAATTAATTGACGAAGAAACGTTTAGCAAACAACTTTTCGGTTTCAAATTAATTCAGTTTGGTACAAAAGCGTTTGGCGTCCCTCCATCTACTTTGGAATTTGAGACCGGCACACAACCCTTGTACCATAAAAACTTCGATTTGGTCAGTGAATCCTTCCATAAATTTTTGGAAGACGGCTACACTGTTTATATTTTGAGCGATAGCCAAAAACAAAACGACCGCATAAAGGCCATCTTTGAAGATACAAACGATAATATTCCATTTATACCCATTAGTAGAACACTACACGAAGGGTTTTATGATAAAACGCTGAAAATAGCCTGCTTCACCGATCACCAGATATTCGACCGGTTCCACAAATACAACCTGAAATCGGAGAAAGCCCGCTCGGGAAAACTCACTTTATCGCTGAAAGAACTTCAACAATTCCAGAATGGTGATTATGTGGTACACATCGATCATGGAGTGGGACGCTTCGGCGGATTGGTGCGCTCCGACATCAATGGGAACATACAGGAATTTATCAAAATCACCTACTCCAACAACGACGCCATTTTCGTGTCCATCCATTCCCTTCACAAAATATCGAAGTATAGAGGGAAAGACGGTGAACCGCCTCGAATCAACAAGTTAGGAAGCGGCTCTTGGGAACGGATGAAGGAAAAAACCAAATCGAAGATAAAAGATATTGCCCGCGATTTAATTCTTTTGTACTCCAAGCGTAAACAGGAAAAAGGATTCAAATTTTCGCCCGATTCGTTCATGCAAAACGAACTGGAAGCCTCTTTCATCTACGAAGATACGCCCGACCAGCTGAAAGCGACCATCGACGTTAAAAACGACATGGAAAACGAAAAGCCAATGGACCGGCTTATCTGCGGCGATGTAGGGTTCGGCAAAACGGAAGTGGCCATACGCGCAGCTTTCAAAGCCGTGGCCGATAACAAGCAAGTGGCCGTATTAGTCCCCACAACCGTATTGGCTATTCAGCATTACCACACATTCAAGGAAAGGCTCAAAGATTTTCCGTGCAACATCGACTACATAAGCCGTGCCCGAAAAGCATCGGACGTGAAAGAGCTTCTCCCCAATCTTCAAAACCGAAAAATCGACATACTTATTGGTACACACCGCATTGTGAGCAAAGATATTCGGTTTGCCGACCTGGGGCTGCTGGTTATTGACGAAGAACAGAAATTCGGCGTGGCAGTGAAGGAAAAATTGAAGCAGATGAAAAGCAATGTCGATACGCTGACCATGACTGCAACACCCATTCCGCGAACCTTGCAATTTTCGTTGATGGGCGCGCGCGACCTTTCCGTAATCACCACTCCCCCACCCAACCGCTACCCCATTCAGACTGAAGTACATAGCTTTGACACCGGAATTATACGGGAGGCCATCAATTTTGAGATGAGCCGGAACGGGCAGATTTTCTTCATAAATAACCGTATCAGCAACATCGCCGAACTCGAAAAACTGGTACGAAAAGAAGTCCCCGATGCCCGGATTGCTATCGGACACGGACAAATAGATCCGGCCAAGCTGGAAGAAATTATCACCGATTTTATCGACTACGAATACGATGTGCTGATAGCTACATCCATCATCGAATCGGGCATAGATATACCAAATGCCAATACTATAATTATAAACAACGCCCAGAATTTTGGGCTGAGCGACCTGCATCAATTGAGAGGGCGCGTAGGTAGAAGCAACAAAAAGGCATTTTGCTATTTGTTATCGCCAGCTTTGCACACCCTTAACCCCGATGCCAGACGAAAATTGCAGGCTATCGAAAACTTTTCGGAACTGGGTAGCGGCATCCATATTGCCATGCAAGACTTGGATATTCGTGGCGCAGGCAACTTGCTGGGCGCCGAACAAAGCGGTTTTATCGCCGATTTGGGATACGAAACCTACCAAAAAATATTGAGTGAAGCCGTAACCGAACTCAAAAACGAAGAGTTCGCCGGTTTATACCACGAAGTAGCCGAAGGAGAAAAGTTGACAGGAGAAAATTTTGTGGATGATGTACTTATTGACAGCGACATGGAACTGCTGTTCCCGGCAAGCTATATTCCAAATGATTCGGAGCGCATTTCCCTTTACCGCGAATTGGACAATATGGACAACGAACTCGAAATAAGGAAGTTTACCGAACGCATGGAAGACCGTTTCGGCAAAATTCCTCAGGAAGGGAAAGAACTTATCCGGGTGGTACGGCTCCGAAGTTTGGCCAAATCGTTGGGAATGGAAAAAATTACACTTAAAAACGGCAGAATGAACGTGTTTTTTGTATCAAATGATAACTCTCCGTACTATCAGTCGCAGGCATTTGACAAATTATTATCTTATATTCAGCAATATCCGCGACAATGTGAGTTAAAAGAAAAAAGCGGGAAGCGTTCTATTGTTATAAAACATGTAGAAAACATCGAAACAGCCTGTCATATATTAGAAGAAATAAAAAACGGGTAACGAATCTTATTTTATTGAACTTTATTAGAGTATTAAACGTTTAATTATAAATATATTAAATATCAAGTTGTATGGCAATATTTGAAATTTCAAAAAGAGAAAACGGAGTTTTTCAGTTTGTCTTAAAAGCAAGTAATGGAGAAATAATCCTTTCCAGTGAAAGTTACACAACAAAAGCCAATTGTCAAAATGGTGTTAGATCGGTTAAAAAGAATGGCATCGCCGACAATTATTATATCAAATTAGTATCTGACAACAACAAATACTACTTTGATTTGAAAGCGGCAAACGGACAAATCATCGGTACCAGCAGAATGTACGAAACCGAGCAAGACAGGTACAACGAAATCAGTTCGTTGAAAAGAAATGTTCCTGACGCAGTAACAATTGATTTAACGAGGAAAAGGGTACGGCAATAACGCTTATTCCCCCTGATTTGTTATCTCGTGATTGACATGGGATGCTTTCGGCATGTCGTTTTTATTATCAGGAAATTGCAGGTCGGTAATACTCCCTTTTCGAGGGCAAACCTTGAGTTTGCCCTGTATTCAAATTGTTTTTAGCTTTTGAACAATTATTTTTGTGTATCTTTGTACCTCTAGTGTACATAAATTTAAGATACAGAAAAATGATTAGAAAAAGACTTTATGTTTTGGCCATTTTTACAATGGCCTGCGTGCTGAATGCGTCAACACAAGTTGTTCTCAGGGAGAATGTTTCCATTGTTAAACCAACTTACTCTCCCAGTTCCGTCAAATTTATCAAAGACCTGAGTAAAACTATTCGCAAGAATGGGTACAAAACTGCGGCCGATATTTTAGATTCATATACCGGGGGCGGTTTTGGCAGCGGTTTTATTTACACAAACCCACAAACAGGGAAATCGTACATTATAACCAATCGACATGTTGTATCTCAAGCCGATTCGGTAACTGTTGAGTTTCAGTATGCAAACAAAGCAAATACGGAATTCAAAAGTTGTCCGATAGCCGCTGTGGATGAGCAGGTGGACTTGGCCTTAATCGAATTGCCTGCCAATGCCGATACGCCCAAAGGATTGAAAATCAGAAGCGATTTGCCGGACGAAGGAGCGGAGGTTTTCTCCGTTGGCTTTCCGGGCCTGAGAGGTAAGCCTTCGTGGCAATTGGGACAAGGCATCATCAGTAACAGCGCCGTATTCGATAAATTGCTAATCGGCAACAGTCCGATAGGGGCCATACAACACACGGCACAGGTGGATGCCGGAAGTTCGGGCGGCCCGTTATTGGTTAAAACGACTACCGGAGAATACGAAATCATCGGCGTAAATACCTGGAAAATAAAATCGCGGGAAAGCGCCAACTTCTCCATATCGGGTAAATCCCTGACACAATTTTTGGAGAAGTATGCCGACAATAAAAAGAAAAATACAGCCGCTGAACTAAGAGCAAGGGCAACCGAATTTGAGGCAGCTCTCAAAAAAGGCTATATGGAAATATTGCCCTACATATCCTCCGAATACATATCCAATGTGTCGGTCGATCATTTTTATGAGTTGGTGAATGCCGTACCCGATAGCGTCAGCGACCAGATGGCTTCGTGCTTCGATAACGGACTTCCGATTGATGGGGTGCGCATCAGCCTCGCCTATATCATGTATAAAAATATTGCCAATAATAATTTGGTATATAATTCGCAAGGAAGCGTTGCCGGTAAACACGTAGATGTTATATTCACATCCGATAAAAAAGCCTTCCCCACAACATGGGTTTTTGAACAGGGAGAATGGCGATTGCAACGGTTGCCCGATCTTAAACTGACCGACCTCGAAACTAAAGGGGTATCGAAGCGTTATGGCTACAAAAATTCGCTTAAAGTAGGCATGGAAACGGCATTGAGCGAAAGTAAAATTTGGGGCGCGCACTACCGTGTAACCTACGAATACACCATGTGGACATTTATAACAGGCTCCTTGTCTTTGGGTTCGGGAACCTTTTCGTGCAACCCCAAAGAAGGATGGGCCGACGATGAAGGGAAATGGGAGAGCCAGAATTTCTATTCGTTCGATATAGCCTTGGGCGGACAGGCGCCTATTAAATTGTCGTCCGTGTATTTTATCCCCAACCTCAAATTTTTCATCGAAACAAATTCAAATGATGTGGACTCAAATCTTGGCTATGTTGGTGGTATAGAGCTCGCTTATAAGCTAAAAAAGAGCGCCTACCTGCTGGCCGGCCTGTCGTACAAACACCGCGCATTCAATACCCTCGACGAACAGATGTTTAAGGATTACAACACATTGGGTGTTCATGTGGGTATCACGTGGTAAGGGGTAAAATGTAGGGGCAGACCTGTGTGTCTGCCCTTGATTATGAGGGCAGACACACAGGTCTGCCCCTACATTTTTAATGCTGTATTGGGGTAACCGCAAGGGTTACCTCTACTTTTTTTACTTTCCTTGTTCCAACTTCAAAGTAACAGTTGGCTGGTCGCATACTTCTGTCGGCCCGAAGTATTGAATGGGACCCGGATACACGTATTCGGTATTCACCGCCCAGTTGGCACGGTTAGCGGCAAAGAATTTGAACGGTGCGCCATCCAATTTAACCAAGGCTTTCTGAATAACCGGTTTTAGTTCACCATGACGGCGTTCCATGTTCATCATCATTGTTACAGGTACACCTCCCGCAATCCACTGATCGGCAGGGGCTGTCGTGTTACGCACCGACGACATATAACCTGTTTTTCCGGCGCTGATAAGTGCGGAAGCGGTATATCCCAACGAATAGCAGTAATCGGCATCGTAGTTGGACGGAGCGGCGCAACGGCCTTCGTATCCAAAGAAATGCACTTGCGAGGCAAATTTGCCGGTGTATTTTCCTTCTTTTTTCAGTTCGGCCAAACGATTGCCAACCATTTCGGCCAACAATTTTTCGGTCTCGATAAGCGATACCTGTACGTTTCCGTGAGGGTCGCGGTCTAAGGTCAACTGGCGGGCAACGCCTTCGGGCAAACTCGCATACATTTTAGAATTTACAGGCGATAACTTGCTGATTATAAACTGGCGTTGTTGATCTTTCGGCACCCCGTTAAACTCTTCCTGATGATGAGCCAGAAAATCGTTCAACTCGGCAATCAAGGCTTTCACCGCCGGAATAAATTCGATTAATCCTTCGGGAATAAGCACTGTTCCAAAATTGTTGCCGGCTTCGGCGCGTTTTACCACAGCTGCGGTAATATCGTTCACAATGTCGTCCAACGATTGTTCCTTAGCCTCCACTTCTTCCGAAATCAAGCAGAAGTTGGGTTGAGTTTGCAAGGCACATTCAAGCGCGATATGAGAAGCCGAACGCCCCATCAACTTGATGAAATGCCAATATTTACGAGCCGAATTACAGTCGCGTTCGATATTCCCAATCACTTCGGAATACACCTTACATGCCGTATCGAAACCAAAGGATGTTTCTATCATTTCATTTTTCAAATCGCCGTCGATTGTCTTGGGGCAGCCAATTACCTGCACGCCCGCATTAATCGCCTTATAATATTCGGCAAGCACGCAAGCATTTGTATTTGAGTCGTCTCCACCGATAATAACCAAGGCTTTGATACCCAGTTTTTTCAATATTTCGAGACCCTTATCAAACTGTTCTTTTGTTTCGAGCTTGGTACGTCCCGAACCGATAATGTCGAAACCTCCGGTATTGCGGTATTCATCAATAATATCGGCTGTAAGTTCCTGATACTTATGGTCAATCAAACCACCGGGACCCATCAGGAAGCCGTAAAGTTTATTGTCCTTATTCAGGCTTTTTATACCATCGAACAAACCGGCAATTACGTTGTGTCCGCCGGGAGCTTGTCCACCCGAAAGAATAACCCCTACATTCGTTGCAGGCAAGTTTAGTTTTTCGGTCGATTCCACAAACTTAATAATAGGCATTCCATAAGTATTGGGGAAAAGTTCTTTCACTTCGGCTTGGTTTGCAACCGATTCGGTCGCAGCGCCTTCTTCCACTTTTACCGTTCCGTATAATACTTTTGGCATTTTGGGCTTATATGCAGCCCTGGCAATTTGTAAAGCACTCTTTGTCATTGTTTTCTTTAGCTTAGTTGTTTATTTATTATTTAGTTCTGTCTTTAGTTTATCCGGATTTTGGCGACAATCAAATACTGAAACGACTACAATTTTATCATTCGGTTCGTCAATATAATAAACAACTTTGAAAAGATGAAACACCACCAACGAACGAAATGTTTCTTCACATTCTACGAGCAAGGGTTCTTTAGCTGCTATCTCAGGAAATAAAGCGATTCGTTCAACGGAGGTATTTATGTCTGCAAGTATTTTGTTTGCTACTTCTTCATTTTTAGACAAATAGAAAATATAAATTTTCCTTACATTTCCAATTGCCTCCGGCAACCATTCTATTTCCATGTTTCCTGTTCTTTCAGAAATTCCACATGAGAAATACCTTTCCCTTGCCGGTATTGTTCCATACCTCGCGTAACAGACAGTATGATTTCTTTGGCAGTTCGCGGTAAACCGGGAATTTCCCTTGGAAGTCCGACTTCCGGTTGAAGAGTACTATAGCTGCCTGTTAATTCTTTGTAACGCAGATAGTCAAT
Organism: Viscerimonas tarda; assembly: GCF_054601255.1. Taxonomy (NCBI): domain Bacteria; kingdom Pseudomonadati; phylum Bacteroidota; class Bacteroidia; order Bacteroidales; family Dysgonomonadaceae; genus Viscerimonas; species Viscerimonas tarda. The sequence goes on from NZ_BAAHWV010000015.1 coordinate 36,257, forward strand.
AACATCTTGTATATATTCTATATTTGACGTTATCGGAACCCTGATTACATATTCATTCGATGTTCTTTCTATTACCATGATTGTTATTACAATAGTATAATTTCCTCTGATAACCTGATGCAAAGATACTGAATCTTTCCGAATATTAAAACTTCAATCAGGGCAAACCTTAAAAATTTTACTGCTTATGCCTCTCGGTAAAGTTGCTGATATGAACAGGAGATTCCTCCCTTTGGTCGGAATGACTCGCCTATTAGTGGTTTAAGGGAGTAGGAAGTGGCGGCGAAGCCCCTCCAAACCTCCCCGTAGGGGAGGCTTTTGAAATCCCCCCTACGGGGGGTGGGGGGGCTTAGGGAGGAATCTCATTCGTAATAGTGGTTCTAAATTTTTCTATGCGTTTGCCCTACGCTTCAATATAGATTAACCCTAACTTCTAAAAAAACTTTTGAAGCCCCCTAAATCCCCCGCAGGGGGAAGTTCAAAAGCCTCCCCCAGGGGAGGTTTGGAGGGGCTTAATCCACTCCCTGGCATTCACAAATGCTTCAATCCAAGGAGTTACATCATTTTTCTGGCCTTCGTACGGATAATGCGCACATTGCCAAGGGAAAATAGACCGCTCAAGATGAGGCATAATAGCCAGATGCCGACCATCATCCGAACATACGGCGGCGGCATTGTAGTCCGAACCGTTGGGATTACCCGGATATTCGTCGTAAATATATTTGCCAACAATGTTGTACGCCGATTCTTCCTGAGGCAAAACAAACCGGCCTTCGCCATGGGCAACCCATATACCCAGTTGCGAACCGGATAATGAGCCGAACATAACCGATTTATTTTCAGGTATTTCCACACTTACAAAAGTCGATTCAAATTTGTGGCTCGTGTTGTGCGCCATGATTGGTTTTTCTTTGTGATCGGGATAAATAAGTCCCAATTCCATCAGCAACTGACAACCGTTACATACCCCTAAACTCAAGGTATCGGGGCGAGCATAGAAATTTTTCAGGCTCGTCTTTGCTTTTTCGTTGTACATAAAACTTCCGGCCCAGCCTTTTGCCGAACCCAGTACATCGGAATTGGAGAATCCGCCGCAAAAAACAATCAGGTTGATGTCTTCCAGCGTTTCCCTGCCCGATACTAAATCGGTCATGTGCACATCTTTCACATCAAAACCGGCCAGATAGAGCGAATAAGCCATTTCCCGTTCGCCATTCGTTCCTTTCTCGCGTATGATAGCAGCCTTTATTCCCGACTGCCCTTCGCGGTAAGGCGTAATGCCGTATTGTGCAAAACGGCCTGTGAACGAGGGCGTGAAATTGAATTTCAAAGGCTGGTTTTTGTAGTTATCGAAGCGCGCTTTCGCGTGATCCTCACCGCTTTGTCTTCTGTCGAGCAGGTAAGACGATTCAAACCAAATGTCCCTCATTTTGTCTATATCGAACTCGTGCGAAAAGGCATCTTTGGTTATCACCAATTTGCGCTCTTCGATAGGACGGGCAACGATGGCAAAGCCAAGCCCATAATCGTTCAGTATTTTTTCGACCAAATGATGGTGTTTTACCTGAATAATCACGCCGGGGTTTTCGGAGAAAAGTATCTTGATAATGTCGGTATAATGCAATTTATCGAAACGGACATCCAAGCCGCCTTGCCGGTTGCCAAAGCACATTTCGAGCAGGGTTGTAATCATTCCGCCTGCCGATATATCGTGCCCTGCAATAATCAATCGCCTCTCAATCAGTTCCTGAACAGCATTGAATGCATTTTTGAAATATTCGGTATCCGTTACCGTAGGCGCTTCTTCGCCCAGTTTGCCCATCGTTTGGAACAAGGCCGAACCACCCAACTTGAAAGTGTCGAACGAAAAGTCGATATAGTACAAGTAGGTTCCTTTGATATAGGCCAGTACGGGCGATATTATTTTGTGTATATTTTTTACCTCTCCGGCAGCCGAAATAATAACTGTGCCCGGAGAATAGACCTTTTCATCGCCGTATTTTTGGGTCATCGACAACGAATCCTTTCCGGTCGGGATATTGATTCCCAGCTCGCAGGCAAAATCGGAACAGGCTTCAACGGCACGATACAAGCGTGCATCTTCGCCCTGATTCCGGCAGGGCCACATCCAGTTGGCGCTCAACGACACACTTTTCAGTCCTTCGCTCATCGGCGCAAAAACAAGATTGGTTAAGGCTTCGGCAATTGCCATCACCGAACCGGCCTCCGAGTCAATCATCGCCACCTGCGGAGCGTGCCCGATGGAGGTAGCAATACCGGCCTTTCCGTGATAATCCAGCGCCACCGCGCCCAAGTCGCTCAATGGCAATTGAATTTCGCCCTGTGTTTGCTGGCGCGCCACTTTACCGGTTACCGAACGGTCAACTTTGTTTGTCAACCAATCCTTGCAAGCCACCGATTCGAGTTGCAACACGTTTTTCAGGTATTCCTCTATTTTCGATAAATCGTAGTCCGCATTCGCGTATGTTTCATCTACCGTTTCATCCTTCATCACCGTTTGGGGCGCTTTTCCGAAGAAATCTTCCAGGGCCAAATCAATGGGGCGTTTGCCATCGGCCTGTTCAAACACAAACTTCATATCGCCGGTAGTTTCGCCGATAAGGTACATTGGCGAACGCTCGCGGGAAGCAATCGCCTGCATTTTTTCGGCAGCTTGCTCCGGTATCACCAAGCCCATGCGTTCCTGACTTTCGTTTCCGATAATTTCTTTGGAAGACAATGTCGGATCGCCCACCGGCAGTTTGGATATATCAATTTTGCCGCCTGTCAGTTCTACCAATTCGGATAAGCAATTCAAGTGCCCTCCTGCGCCGTGGTCGTGGATGGAGACAATGGGGTTATCGTCCGATTCGGCCATGGTGCGGATGACATTCGCCACCCGTTTTTGCATTTCGGGATTGGAACGCTGAACCGCATTCAACTCAATACCGCTCGAAAATTGTCCGGTATCGACAGACGACACGGCGCCGCCACCCATACCAATGCGGTAGTTATCGCCACCAAGCAACACCACTTTTTCACCGGCCACAGGGTCGCTTTTCAAGGCATCGCGCTTATTGGCAAAACCAACGCCTCCGGCCATCATAATCACCTTATCGTAGGCAAATTTCTTTTGATTTTCCTGATGCTCGAACGTCAACAGCGAACCACAAATAAGCGGTTGACCAAATTTATTTCCGAAATCGGAAGCGCCATTCGAGGCTTTTATCAATATTTCTTCCGGCGTTTGGTACAGCCAGTTTCTTTCGGGCATAACGCTCTCCCACTCCCGGCCTTCTTTTGTGCGTGGATAGGAAGTCATATAAACCGCCGTTCCGGCAATGGGCAAGGATGCTTTTCCACCGCCCAGGCGGTCGCGAATCTCGCCACCCGAGCCGGTTGCGGCTCCATTGAATGGTTCTACGGTGGTGGGGAAATTATGTGTTTCGGCTTTCAGGGAGATAACCGATTTTATTTCTTTGGTTCGGTAATAGTCCGGTTTATCGCCGCTGGCCGGTGCAAATTGCTCAATCACAGGGCCATCGTTGAAGGCCACATTGTCTTTGTAGGCCGATACCAATTTGTTGGGGTTGAGCTGCGCTGTTTTTTTGATGAGCTTAAACAGGGAGCTTTCTTTTTCCTCGCCGTCGATAATAAACAGGCCATTAAATATTTTGTGGCGACAATGTTCGGAATTTACTTGCGAAAAACCGAATATCTCGCTATCGGTCAGTTTGCGTCCCAATTTTTTGCTGATGATTTCCAGGTAGTCTATTTCTTCGGGACTGAGCGCCAAGCCTTCTTTTTTGTTGTAGGAAGCAATATCGTCGATCTCGATAATCGGGTCGGGTTGCTTGTCCACGGTAAAAATGTGCTGATTCAAGCCATCGTATATCCGTTGCAGCATGGGGTCGTGCTTCGCCTCCTTGCCATTCACCGAAAAATACTCCTCGATACGAAGAATATCCGAAATGCCCATATTCTGGGTAATTTCCACCGCGTTCGTACTCCAGGGCGTAATCATTTCGCAACGAGGGCCGACAAAGAAACCCGCTATGTCCTTTTTATCGACATATCCGGCTCCACTAAAAAGCCATGTTAAACGTTGAATATCTTCCGAGCTTAAAGAATTAGCTGTCTGAACAGCTAAAATGTTGTTTGAGGTAGTCTGAAAAAAAGAAATCATAATCTAATTGGCTATTACCTGATTCTAATGAGAGCACAAAGTTAGTGAAAAATTTAAACAGAGTAAAATGTTTAATTAGCTAATTCAGGGGCAAAGGCAGGAAAAATAGAAAACCTGATTTCCACAATACAAAACACACGAAAAAATGAGGTAATGAGATTACACCATTCGTTGTAACACATTGCTACTGAGATAGTTTTGTAAATAGAATTAGGTGTGAATGAGGTTCTAAAATACATGCGCCAGCCACAGATTTACTCTGTGAAAATTACTCTGTGCAACTCCGTGGTTAATAAATCCGGCTAAGAGATTGCGGGTCAGGCTTGCAATGACAGATTTTTTAATAAAACAAAACGTCCGCCCCCAAAAAAGGACAGACGTTTCGGTTATGATAAAGAAAATGATTATTTTCTTAAAAATTCGTCGATGTGTTGTGCTGTTTTACGGCCTGAGGCAATGCTTGTTACAACCAAGGATTGTCCGCTTACGCAGTCGCCTGCGGCAAAAACTTTATCCACATTTGTTGCCCGGTTTTCGCCTGTGGCTATGTTGTGGCGAATATCGTCCACTTTCAGGCCAAGTTCTTTCAATAATCCTTCCTGGATGGGGTGAACAAAACCCAAGGCCAGAAATGCGTAGTCTATTTTCAATATTTCGGGTTTTCCGATTTCTTTCAGGGTCATTTTGCCTGCTGCATCTTTTACCCATTCTATTTCAACCAGTTCTACGCCTGTAAGAACTCCGTTTTCGCCAATGAAACGTTTTGTGTTCACCGACCAACGGCGTTCGCAACCTTCCAAGTGAGAAGAGGAGGTTTTCAGCACAACCGGAAACGGTACAGGCCAAATGTCTTCTGTTTTCAGGTCGCTCATTACCGGAGGTTTGGGCATGATTTCTATTTGCAGAATGTTTGCCGCACCCTGGCGGTTAGCCGTCCCGATACAGTCCGATCCGGTATCGCCACCACCGATAACCAATACATTTTTACCTTTTGTATTGATTAGCTGTCCGGCCGGAATTTCTTCATGGGCAACCAGCTTGTTCTGTGCCGACAGGTATTCCATGGCAAAATAAACACCTTTCAGGCTTCTGCCTTCAACGGGCAAATCGCGCGGCACCTGCGAGCCAATAGCCACACACACCGCATCGTTCTCTTTTACAATGTCTTTGCCTTTGATGCTAACGCCTATTTCGGCATTTGCCACAAACTTCACCCCTTCGGCTTCCATGATAGCAACACGTCTGTCAATCACATTCTTGGGCAGCTTGAAATCGGGAATACCAAACCGCAGCAATCCGCCTACCTGCGTATTCTTTTCATATACAGTTACTTCGTGGCCTTTCCTGTTCAGCTGGTTGGCCACAGCCAATCCCGAAGGACCCGAACCAATTACGGCGACTTTCTTTCCTGTGCGCGTTTTAGGCGCTTTAGGCGTCATAAGACCTTCCCTGTAAGCATGTTCCAAAGTGGATACTTCATTTTCGCGGATGGTAACCGGACTGCGATGCAAAGAAAGGACACAGGTCTTTTCGCAGGGAGCGGGACAAACACGTCCGGTAAATTCCGGAAAATCATTTGTTATCATCAGCACCTCTGCCGCTTGTTTCCACTTTCCCTTATACACATAATCCTGCCATTCGGGCATCTTATTTCCTAGCGGGCAACCCCACTGGCAAAACGGTATGCCGCAATCCATGCAGCGCGATGCCTGCTGCCTTCTATCTTCCGAGTTCAGGGTCTGTTCTACTTCCCCGAAGTCTAATCTGCGTTCTTCAACAGGACGGTAACCTGCTTCTTTTCTATTTATTGTTAAAAATGCTTTCGGATTTCCCATAATTATCTTCTCAGTTACGAGTTACAAGTTACCAGTTACAAGATACTTACCCGTAACCCGTAACTACTCTATAATTTAATAATCAAATTCAACTTGTGCTATTTTTTTCTTGATAGCCTCCAATTTTTCATCTTGCAATACTTTCTTGTATTCGATAGGCATTACTTTGATGAACTTACCGCTTTCTTCCGCCCAATTGTCGAGAATACCTTTAGCCAAAGGACTTTTTGTAAACTCGTAGTGGTTGGTGATAAGTTGTTTCAACTCGCGAGTATCGGCAGCATCTTCAATCAACGAAAGTTCTACCATCTCCATATTACAGAAGAAATCGAAATCGCCGTCAGCATCATATACATAAGCAATACCGCCACTCATACCGGCGGCAAAATTGCGTCCGGTTTTACCAAGAACCACCGTACGACCGCCTGTCATGTATTCGCAACAATGATCGCCCACTCCTTCAACCACGGCTATCGCGCCACTGTTTCTTACGCAGAAGCGTTCGCCAACCTGTCCGTTGATATATACTTCGCCCAGCGTAGCGCCATACAACAAGGTGTTGCCGGCTATGATATTTTGCTCGGGTTTGTATGTCGCTGTGGTCGGCGGTACCAGAATTATCCTTCCTCCCGACAGGCCTTTGCCCAGATAGTCGTTGGAATCGCCTTCCAATTTAAAGGTTACCCCTTTGGCTAGGAACGCGCCAAAACTTTGTCCGGCAGAGCCTTTGAATGAGCAGAAGATGGTGTTTTCGGGCAAGCCTTTGTTGCCATAGCGTTTCGCTATTTCACCCGATAACATGCCACCAACCGTACGGTCGGTATTTTTGATATTTCTCGACAACTCAACAGGCATTGCTTTCTCAATCGCCGGACGCGACATTTTGATAAGCTCAACATCCAGCACTTCGGTCAGCTTATGGTTTTGGGTTTTCGTATGCAAAATCGGGTTCACTTTTGCTTCTTCGGGGAAGTAGAGCAAGCGCGACAAATCCAGCTTTTTCAGTTTGTCGTTCGACTCATCTTTCACATATTTCAGTAAATCGGCGCGTCCGACAATGTCGTCCAGTTTTTTCACGCCCAACGCAGCCAAATGCTCCCGGATATTTTCGGCCAGGAAATTGAAGTAGTTGATCAGGTATTCGCTGCGTCCTACAAATTTCTTACGGAGTTCCTCGTTTTGGGTAGCAACACCAACAGGACAGGTATTGACATGGCACTTGCGCATCATAACGCAACCCAGCACAATAAGCGCGCTTGTGGCAAAACCGTATTCTTCGGCGCCCATCATGGCGGCAACAACTATGTCGTGTCCGGTCTTCAACTGACCATCGGTCTGCAAGCGAATCTGTCCGCGCAAATTATTCAATACCAGTGTTTGTTGAACTTCGGCTAACCCTATTTCGAGCGGCAAACCGGCATGTTTGATAGAACTCATTGGGCTGGCGCCTGTTCCACCTTCGCATCCGCTTATCAGGATGAGGTCGGCTTTGGCTTTGGCCACACCGGCAGCAATAGTCCCTACCCCGCTTTCCGATACCAGTTTCACACTGACAATAGCGGCCGGATTTACATTTTTCAGGTCGAATATCAACTGAGCCAAGTCCTCGATAGAATAAATATCGTGGTGAGGAGGAGGCGAAATCAGGGATATACCGGGTATCGAATGACGGGTTTGAGCGATGATTTTATCCACTTTAAAGCCGGGTAACTGTCCACCTTCTCCGGGTTTGGCTCCCTGTGCAATTTTAATCTGAATTTCATCGGCATTCACCAGGTATTCGGTTGTAACGCCAAAACGTCCCGATGCCACTTGCTTGATGGAAGAACGGGCATTTGTTGCAAAACGTTCGGGCAACTCGCCGCCTTCGCCCGTGTTACTCTTACCACCGATGGCATTCATGGCAACAGCCATTGCCTCGTGGGCTTCGCGGCTGATTGACCCGAATGACATGGCGCCTGTAACAAAGCGTTTCATGATTTCGGAGGCCGGTTCAACTTCCGATATGTCAATCGGGGTCGTACTTGGCGTGTAATCAATGAAATCGCGTAAAAATATCTTTTCGGTTTTTTTATCTACCGTATCAACGTATTCCTTAAACTTCTTGTAGCTGCCGAGGCGTGTTGCCAACTGAAGCTTGGTGATTGTCTCGGGATTCCAGGCATGAAACTCGCCTTGCTTCCTCCAGGCATAAACACCCTGATTTATCAATGTAGGATCGGCAAAGTCTTCGTAAAATGCTTCATGATAAGGAATAATTGTTTCGTAAACAATGTCCTCCAAATCTATTCCTTCTATTTTTGAAGTAGTGCCCTTAAAATATTTGCTTATAACTGCCGTACTAATTCCGACTGCCTCAAATATTTGAGCGCCACGATAGCTTCTTAGCGTAGAAATACCCATCTTCGAGAGCGTTTTCAGCAATCCCTTGTGGATAGCTTTCATGTAATTCTTTTCCGAAGTATGGAAATCGAGCTGTATATCGCCTTTTTTCACCAAATCGTCGAGTATGGCAAACGCCAGATAGGGGTTAACCGCATTGGCTCCGTACCCGAACAACAAAGCAAAATGCATTACTTCGCGCGGTTCGGCCGATTCTACAACGAGGTCTATCTGCATACGTTTACGCCGGTCGATGAGGTAATGATGGACGGCTGATACCGCCAACAAGGATGGTATGGGCGCATGTTCCGCATCAACACCTCTGTCGCTCAATATAATATAGCTATTTCCGGCATCAACGGCTTTTTCGGCTTTCAGGCACAAGTCTTCGATGGCCTTTTCCAGTCCTTTTGCACCCGCTTTCGGGTCGAACAGCATGGGTAGCGCCGTATTTTTAAAACCCTTGTATTCAAGGTGGATCAGCAGGTCGAGCTCGGTATTTGTAAGAATTGGGTTCGATATTCTGACCATCTTACAATGTTCGGGCATCGGCTCAAGCAAATTCTTGTGAAGCGAGCCAATATAACCCGCCAGAGACATGACAAGTTCTTCGCGAATAGGGTCGATAGGCGGATTGGTTACCTGGGCAAACAACTGCCTGAAATAGGTAAACAACCGGTATTGCCTGCTCGAAAGAGCGGCGATAGGCGCATCGTTACCCATAGACGCAGTAGGTTCTTTTCCCTCCAATGCCATTGGAACAACCACCCGTTCAATATCTTCCTTGAAATAACCGAATGCTTTTAAAAATTTCGAATAATTGTCGAGCGAATATTTGATGCTTCTACCCGAAGAAATATTGTCGAGCGATATACGGTTTTTATCCAGCCATTTTTTGTATGGAAAGGCTTTAGCCAAGTTTTCTTTCAATTCGGCATCGTAATGAATTGTACCGGCTTCGGTATCAATCATCAACATTTTACCGGGTTTCAAGCGTCCGCGTTCTTTAATTTCCGATGGTTCGAAAGGCAGTACGCCTGTTTCGGAAGCAACCACCATCACATCGTTATGTGTAATCAGGTAGCGGGCCGGGCGCAATCCGTTTCTATCGAGCAATCCGCCGGCATAACGACCGTCAGAGAACAAAATAGTGGCCGGACCATCCCAAGGCTCCATAAATAAGCTGTGGTATTCGTAAAAAGCTTTCAGGTCGGACGAAATGGGGTTTTTTTGATTCCACGATTCGGGAATCATCATCGCCAAAGCGTGCGGAAGAGATTTGCCCGACATAACCAAAAATTCGAGTACATTGTCGAAAGAGGCGCTGTCGCTCATAGCATACTGAACAATCGGCCAGATGTCGTCCATATTGCCTAACGCTTCCGATTTCACAACGCTTTCGCGCGCTTCCATCCAAAGCCTGTTCCCGCTGATGGTATTAATTTCGCCGTTATGGCCAAGCAACCGGAATGGTTGCGCCAAATCCCAGGTGGGGAATGTATTTGTGCTGAACCGCGAGTGAACAAGCGCAATACCGCTCGTAAAGTTCGGATTCAGCAAGTCGGGGAAATAATTCCTGAGTTGAAGGGAAGTCAACATCCCTTTATATATAATACGTTTGGTGGACAAGCTAACAATATAAGAATTGCGTTTGTCTTTCATTGTCGAATTAAGCACTGCTTTTTCTACCTTTTTGCGAAGGAGATACAGTTTCAATTCCAGCTGTTCGGGAGTCAAATCGTCTCCGACAATGAATATTTGCTTAATCTGAGGTTCGTTTGCTCTCGAAATTTCGCCCAGAATATCGCTATTAACCGGCACTTCGCGAACAGCCAACAGTTTCAACCCGTCTTTCTCGACTAAATCGGAAAGGGTAAGCATGTATATATCCGCCTCCGATTTGTCTTTAGGCAAAAACACGAGACCGGTACCATAATGTCCTTTTTCCGGCACAGGGATTCCCTGCAATAATATGAACTCATGAGGTATCTGTAACATAATACCGGCTCCATCACCGGTCTTATTATCGGCGCTTTCCGCTCCGCGGTGGTCCATATTTTCCAATACCTGCAATCCATTCTCTACAATGGCATGTGATTTCGCGCCCTTCAAATGAAGGATCAACCCAACACCACAAGCATCGTGCTCATAAATGGGATCGTACAATCCCCGCTGTTCACCTAATGTTTGATCTTGCATATTCAATATTCAATATTCTTAGTTGATGTTAAATCTTGTTATATAAACTTCTCCCTAAAGTTTCAGGATGCAAAGATAATAACTTCTTACAAAAATAGAATAACAAGCAAGTCAAAAGTTTATTTTTTGATTTTTTAAATGCTAAATGAATAAAAAACTAGCATTTTTATCTAAAAGATAGATGTCAGATTCCTTTTTTCTATGGATGCAATAGCTAAAAAAGCATTTTATTATTCAATTCTAAATCTGTCATTATGCAGGGCAAACATGAAAAAATTTAGCGCCACTATTACGAATGAGATTCCTCCCTTTGGTCGGAATGACTTGCTTATTAGTAGTTTAAAGGAGTAGGAAGTGGCGGCTTCGCCGCCACTTCCTACTCCCCTCTCCCCAAAAGGAGAGTGTCATTCCGACCAAAGGGAGGAATCTCCTGCTCATATCGGCAACTTTACTGAAAGGCACAAGCAGTAAAATTTTTCATGCGTTTGCTCTATGTCATTATGATTATTATTAATGCACTTGTAAAATAATTTATCGTAATTATCTTTGAAAACGAAAATAAATGGCATAACTTTGTACGACTTTTATAAAAATACAACGAAGATAAATAATAATATGTGTGGATTTGTAGGTGCATTTGAATTATGTGATGATATAAAGGACTTGCGTTCCAAGGTCTTGAAGATGGCAAAAAGAATACGCCACAGAGGGCCCGACTGGTCGGGTATATATGTTGGCAATAAAGCTATCCTCGCCCACGAACGCCTTTCCATCGTAGGTGTCGATTCGGGAAAACAACCTTTATACAATAAGGAGGGAACTTTAGCCTTGGCAGTAAATGGCGAAATATACAACCATTTGGAAATAAGAAACAGGCTGCAAGACAAGTACGAATTTCAATCTCATTCCGACTGCGAAGTGATACTGGCGCTGTATCAGGAAAAGGGAATCGACCTTTTTGAAGACCTGAACGGTATTTTTGCCTTTGCGCTTTACGATGCAGAGAAAGATGTTTATTTGTTCGGGCGCGATCATATTGGTATAATACCGCTGTATATAGGACGCGACAAGTCGAATCAGCTATACGTTGCCAGCGAGCTGAAAGCGCTGGAAGGCGTTTGCCCCAGTATCGAAGCATTTCCGGCAGGACATTACTATTATAGCAAAGACGGCGAAGCAAAGCAGTGGTACACACGCGACTGGATGGACTACAACAATGTGAAAGACAAGGTAACCGATGCCGGTGAATTGAAACAAAGCCTCGAAGACGCTGTTAAACGCCAGTTGATGTCCGATGTTCCTTATGGCGTATTGCTATCGGGCGGACTCGATTCGTCCATTATATCAGCCGTAGCAAAAAAATATGCCGCAAACCGGATCGAAGATAATAACGAAACCAAAGCCTGGTGGCCGCAATTGCACTCATTCGCGGTAGGCCTCAAGGGAGCGCCCGATTTGGAAGCATCGCGCAAAGTGGCCGACTACATCGGTACGGTTCATCACGAAATAAATTTTACAGTAGAAGAGGCTTTAGATGCGCTGAGCGATGTTATATACCACATCGAAACATACGATGTAACAACCGTCCGCGCCTCTACGCCCATGTATTTACTCGCCCGTTACATCAAATCGATGGGTGTAAAAATGGTTCTTTCGGGCGAAGGAGCCGACGAAGTATTCGGTGGTTACTTATATTTCCATAAAGCCCCCGATGCAAAAGCATTTCACGAAGAAACAGTCCGCAAACTGGACAAGCTCCATCAATACGACTGCCTGCGAGCAAACAAATCGCTGGCCGCCTGGGGGGTGGAAGGACGTGTGCCTTTCCTCGACAAAGATTTTCTGGATGTAGCCATGTGCATCAATCCCAAAGATAAAATGTGTGGAAACGGAAAAATGGAAAAATACATCCTCCGCAAAGCATTTGAAGATTACCTGCCCGAAAGCGTAGCCTGGCGACAGAAAGAACAATTCTCGGATGGAGTTGGCTATAACTGGATCGACACATTGCGGGAAGTGGCCAATGCCAAAGTTTCGGACAAGCAAATGGAAGAAGTAGCCGAAAGGTTCCCCATCAATCCGCCCATGTCGAAAGAAGAATACTGGTACCGGACAATATTTGAAGAACATTTCCCATCCGACTCGGCTGCCCGAACCGTACCATCGGTGCCATCGGTAGCATGTAGCTCGGCAGTCGCCCTCGAATGGGACGCCTCGTTCAAAAACAGGATAGACCCATCGGGAAGAGCGGTGAAATCGGTACATACCGAGGCTTACGACAAATAAAATGAGAATAAATGTGCCGGTTGGCGCAAAATAAAAATGTAGGGGTCTAGTCCCGCATGGGACTGCACTTTATTAACCGTATGCTTCAGCTTACGGATGGACAATCGCCTCCTGCAACCAAGTCCCGCATGGGACGACACTTGGACACGCTATCAAGCGCCGTCCCATGCGGGACTAAATACGGGGTGTTATCGGTGAACCCTTTTTCATGCATTTGCCCCTGGAATCGCCCCTACGAAACTTTGAACTTTGAACTTATTTATTTAACTTTGCCCCACATATCAAAAGAATCGAAACCAAAAAGCTATACAATCATGGGAAATGAATTAAAGCAAATAGGCCTAAGACTCAAAGGATTAAGAGATTCCTTGGATCTAAGTCCCGAAGAATTTGCCCAGTCGTGCGATATATCGGTCGAAGAACTTCGGAAATACGAAGACGGTAAAAAAGAACTCTCGGTCGGTTTACTTCAACGTATTGCAAAAAAATACAATATTGACATCACAACGCTGATGTTCGACGACGAACCCCACATGAACAGCTACTTTATCACCCGAAAAAACAAGGGAGCTGCCATAAAAAGGGTCGAAGAATATAAATACGAAGCGCTGGCCGCCGGATTTAACGGACGCAAAGCCGATATTTTTGTCGTAACAGTGGAGCCAAAGCCCGAAACTACGCCCCTCCACCTGAGTGTGCATAACGGACAAGAATTTAACCTTATCCTCGAAGGAAAAATGCTGGTGCAAATCAACGGAAAAGACATTATCCTGGAAGAAGGGGACAGCCTCTATTTCGATTCGTCCCAAAAGCACGGAATGAAAGCCCTGGATGATAAACGGGTAAAATTTCTGGTTATAATTTTGTAGTTCATAGGGTAAACACCATCTGAGTAAGAATAAAATAACAGTAAAATGTTAGAAAGATTTATAAAAAAGACAAAGTTCGCATCAACAGAAGATTTCAAAGAAAATTTTCGAGTAACGATTCCCGAAAACTTCAATTTCGGATACGACGTTGTGGATGAATGGGCAAAAATAGCCCCACAAAAGCGCGCCATGTGCTGGACAAACGACAAAGACGAGCACATCGACTTCACGTTTCGGGACATGAAAGAAGGAAGCGACAAAGCCGCATCGTTTTTCCAGTCGCTCGGCATCGGCAAAGGCGACAAGGTTATGCTGATACTGAAAAGGCGTTACCAGTTTTGGTTTGCCCTCCTTGGTCTGCACAAAATAGGCGCCATAGCCATTCCGGCAACGCACCTGTTGACGAAAAAAGACATTGTTTACCGCAACAATGCCGCCGATATAAATGGCATCCTCTCCACAGACGATGCGATTGTTATCGACCATGTTAACGAAGCGATGGCCGATTCGCCAACCATCAAAGTCAGGATTTCCTGTGGAAAAAATACACCCGAAGGCTGGGTCGATTTTCAAAAAGGATTGGACGAAGCCAAGCCTTTTGTGCGACCGGAGCATGTCAATACAAACGAGGATCTTTCTTTGTTGTATTTCACTTCCGGCACCACCGGAGAGCCTAAAATGGTTACCCACAATTTTGCCTATCCCCTGGGGCATATTGTAACGGCCTCTTACTGGCACAACCTGCACGAAAACAGCGTGCACATAACGGTTGCCGATACCGGTTGGGCAAAAGCTGTATGGGGCAAACTCTACGGACAATGGATTGCAGGCGCCTGTGTGTTTGTAAACGACCATGAGAAATTTACGCCCGAATTGATGCTCCGTTTAATTGAAAAATACAGGATAACATCATTCTGCGCACCTCCCACAGTATTTCGTTTCATGATAAAGGAAGATCTGAAGAAGTACGACCTGTCGTCGCTGGAATACTGCACAACTGCCGGCGAAGCGCTTAACCCCTCGGTATTTGAAACATTCCTCAAAGAAACAGGCATCAAGATGATGGAGGCTTTCGGGCAAACCGAAACAACGGCCACCATTATTACATTCCCCTGGCTGGAACCCAAACCCGGGTCGATGGGCGTACCCAATCCGGCATACGATATTGACCTGCTGACATTTGACGGACGTTCGGCAGAGGATGGCGAACAAGGCGAAATCATCATAAAAACCGATAGCTGGAAACCCCTTGGCTTGTTTAGCGGATATTACAGAGACGAAGAGCTCACCAAATCGGTCTATTCGGACAATATTTATCACACCGGCGATGTGGCATGTCGAGACGAAGACGGTTACTATTGGTTTATCGGGCGAATGGATGACGTAATCAAAAGTTCGGGCTACCGCATAGGCCCATTCGAGGTCGAAAGCGCCTTAATGACCCATCCGGCAGTAGTTGAATGCGCCGTTACAGGCGTTCCGGACGAAACCAGAGGACAGGTAGTAAAAGCCACCGTAGTGCTGGCAAAAGAATACAAGGACAAAGGCGATAACAACCTGAAAAACGAAATACAAGACCACGTAAAGAAAGTTACCGCCCCCTACAAATACCCGCGCATCATTGAATTTGTAGCCGAATTGCCAAAAACAATCAGCGGCAAAATAAGGCGTGCAGAGATTAGAGGGGAGAAATAAAAGCCCCCTGCCCCCCGTAGGGGGGGATCAAAAAGTCCCCCTACGGGGGATTTAGGGGGCTTAGTACTTCACCTTAAATACCACTTTCCTGACAGGGGCTTTTTCGCCAAACTGAAAGTTGGTGGCGTGAATATCATCGGGGAAGAAGATGAAAAAATATTCGTTGGTGGCCTGGTAATAGGGTGTGATATTTTTTGTTTTGTAGAAACCCACATCGCGCGTTTCGTTGTAGGGAATCTGCACTTCGTATCCGGATGGTTTAACAGTACCCATAAATTCGCTTCCCGACACTACGCATTGCACATCAATGTTTTTATGGTGTTGTTCGAGCCGTTGATCGCCAAAATCTTTGGTAGTGTATTCCTGTACATTGACGAGCACATTTTCGTTCAATTCAATTTTTCCGAGTGGAAGCGTTGCAAAGTCGTTGTTCTTCATAAAATCGAATACAGCCTTCCAGCGGTCGGGATACTTGGCATAATGCCTGGCAAAAGTCAGCTTATCCACCGATACTGCCGGCTTTGCTTTCACATCCTTGTGCCACTCGCCCTTATCGAACCATTCAAGCAATTTCTTCTCCGATTCAGAAAGCGCTTTACCCTGCGCCTCAGCCCTCTGAGCGAACAGAGAAACTGCAAACACAGCCACAATAAAAATAGTTTTTTTCATTTTTTTGATTAGTTTTTTTTAGATATAGTTTTTTTTCAAGAGAATATTTAAACTTGTCATTGCGGACTCCGACCCGCAATCCCCTGAGTAAAAGTGCAATGATTTTCAGGAGATTGCAGGTCTGAACCCGCAATGACAGACTTATTAGACAGCCTTCTACATATAATTCCTTATCTCAACTCTACTGTTTTATCCGCATAGAATAAAACGAGCGATAGATAAATACCAGGGCTGTTATCAGGAATACGCCGCCAATCCAGAAACTGTAGTCGGGTATTTCGATGGCGATTTCTACAGCCAACAGTCCGAAGAGTGTTGAGAATTTGATAATGGGGTTCAGCGCTACCGACGAGGTATCTTTATAGGGGTCGCCTACTGTGTCGCCTACTACCGTGGCTTCGTGCAAGGCGGTGTTGCGTTCTTTCAGTTCCACTTCCACAATTTTCTTTGCATTGTCCCATGCGCCACCGGCATTCGCCATAAAGATAGCTTGAAACAAACCAAACACTGCAATGGATATGAGGTAGGCCACAAAGAAATTCGGGTCGATAAAGGCAAAAGCCAATGTGATGAACAGAAGCGCCAGAAAAATATTCCACATACCGGCTTGCGCATATTTGGTACATATCTTCACTACTTCTTTCGAGTCTTCGATGTCAGCTTCATCCTTGTGCAGCTTGATGTTTTGCTTGATGTATTCAACCGCCCTGTATGCGCCGGTAGCTACCGCTTGCATGGATGCGCCCGAGAACCAGTAAATGACCGCTCCACCACAGATAAAGCCCAATAAAACAGGCGCATCAGTCAAACTGATTTGCAACACGCCAAGCGCTTTCAAGACCAATATAATGGAGAATATCATGGTTGTTGCACCGATTACCGCCGTACCGATAAGCACCGGTTTTGCCGTTGCCTTGAAAGTATTTCCGGCTGAGTCGTTTTCTTCGAGGTATTCCTTTCCCTTTTCAAAATCGGGTGAAAAGCCAAAGTCTTTTTCTATTTCTCCGGCTATATCGGGAATAGATTCGATGCGCGAAAGTTCAAAAACCGATTGCGCATTGTCTGTTACCGGCCCGTAGCTATCCACCGCAATGGTTACCGGCCCCATGCCCAAAAATCCGAAAGCCACCAGTCCGAAAGCAAATATGGAGGGATAGGACATGAAGGCATCCAAGCCAAAGCCCGATATGTAATAGGCAACGCCCATCAAACCGGCGATAGTCAAGCCTTTCCAAAAAGCGCTAAAGTTTCCGGCAATCAGTCCCGACAGAATATTGAGCGATGCCCCACCCTCGCGCGAAGCAATTACTACCTCTTTCACATGGCGCGATTTTGAACTGGTGAACGCTTTTGTCAGTTCGGGAATCAAGGCTGCAGCCAATGTTCCGCAACTGATAATGCTACCCAGTTTCCACCACAAGCCCTCTCCTAAATCATTGATCAGGAAATAGCTGGCAATGTAGGTAGCGACAATAGATACGATGGACGTAATCCAAACCAGGGAAGTCAACGGGCTTTCAAAATCGAAGGCCGCCTTGTTTTTGTAGCGTGCCGAAGCGATAACATTGTTCAGATAATAAGAGAATATGGATGTAAACAACATCATCAGGCGCATCACAAAAATCCAGACAATAAACTGCGCCTGTATTTCGGTTCCGGTTACAGCCAATATTATGAACGATATGAGCGCCACGCCGGTAACGCCGTAGGTTTCAAATCCGTCAGCTGTGGGGCCTACGCTGTCGCCGGCATTGTCGCCCGTACAATCGGCTATAACGCCCGGATTGCGCGGGTCATCTTCCTTGATGTTGAAAACTATCTTCATCAGGTCGGCGCCTATATCGGCAATTTTCGTGAAAATACCGCCCGCAATACGCAAAGCCGAAGCGCCCAGGGATTCGCCGATAGCAAAACCAACCAAACAAGCGCCAGCCATATCGCCGGGTACAAACAACAGGATGGTGAGCATCAGGATAAGTTCGACGGTTATCAGAATAACGCCAACGCTCATCCCTGCTTTCAGGGGGATATTTACCACATCCCAGGGACGCTTGCGCAAAGACGCAAAAGCGGTGCGGGAATTGGCAAATGTATTGATACGGATGCCATACCATGCCACGCCATACGAACCGAGGATACCCAATACCGTCCAAAACAATACACAAATCAAAAACGTAGGCCTGCCGATAATCCCGCTTTCAACAATCTGGGGACTGGCTAAAAAGCCGAAGTAAATAATTAAAACAACGGAAATTATTGCCAGTAAATAAATCAGGAATTTCCCTTGTTGTATCAAATACGTTTTGCATGTTTCGTATATAATTTTTGAAATATTGTGCATCGACTTATGCACAGGCAGGTTTTTTATATTGGTATATTGTAAGAGCCCGAATGCAACGCCGAACAATAATACAATCAGCCCCCAAAGTAGCAAGTTATAACCACTTCCCAACTCGGGAACTTTTAAGTCGGCTTCGCTGGCCATGGCAACCGCCGGAAAACAGAGTAACGATAAGAACAAGAATTTTTTCATGCGTTCAATAATTTAAAGTTTGTCAAATATTTCTTTCCTTGATTTGAATCCAAGTTTCCCTTATCTACTTAATCGAAAGCAAACGAGAAACTGAATCAGTAATTTAAAATAAATTGGATTTATGGTACTAAATAATACAAAAAATGGCTTAGTTTAATCGGTTAATACTTCATTTCGCATAGTTAACATGAGTAAATATATAATAAAAAAACAGCATTCTGACACATTGGTTCTAAAATTCTGCGTTTTTAATTTTTTTTCACATTCATCGGCCTATGAAAAGGTAGCCGATTAAGCTGTCATAACGCTGTCCCATAGGACGATAGTAAACCAGTACCTGATATTCGTTTTCTGTTTCGTAATAATTTCCTTCGATAGGCGATGTGGAATACCGGTTCCCTTGTTTTACCAGATATTGGTAGTTGTAGGCGCCCTGTTTCAAGAAGAGCGAAATATAATATTCTCCTCTATCCGAATCGTATTGCATCAGGTAATTATCGTCAAACGTGTTATTCGTAAAACGCCCGTTTATATACACATTTCCCAACACCGGTTCTTCCGATTTCAAGCTAAATTGCACATAAAAATAATCGGCCTCCGTAGAACTCTCATTCACTTCCGCATTGTGGATATAA
This sequence comes from Viscerimonas tarda, assembly GCF_054601255.1. Taxonomy (NCBI): domain Bacteria; kingdom Pseudomonadati; phylum Bacteroidota; class Bacteroidia; order Bacteroidales; family Dysgonomonadaceae; genus Viscerimonas; species Viscerimonas tarda. The sequence goes on from NZ_BAAHWV010000015.1 coordinate 55,546, forward strand.
AACCCGCCATCCTGGTCTTCGTCATACACATAGCGTTTATTCGCCCGAATCAAATCGGGATATACATACGCGTAATAGAATGGACGTCTATATTCTGTACCCTCCACCCGAAGCCCGTTATACCGGTGGCTGACCGTCTCGAAGCGGCGATATTCGTTACCCGCTTCAAAAATCAGGTTCCTGTTCTGCTCATAAATCAACCGGCCTACCTGAATAATGGAGGGTTTCAGCATACTTTTCTGGTTATCGAGCCGTCCGTTTTGCTGTACATACACTTTCAAGTCGTTGTACGGGTCATTGATATTCACATCTTTATGGTTTATGGCAAACGATAGCTGCTGATGCTCGCGGTTGTTATCAATCAAGGTATTGGAGGTCATATTGCCTGAAATGGCTACCCGGGAATCGAGCACGGAAAAACAAGCGCTTAACAGCACATTGCCGGGATTATCTTCCTCATAAACCAAAACAACGTAATTCCCCGACAATCTCAACCGTAAATCATTGTTCGGTATTTGCAGTTGAAAATTGGTGTATTCGATTGTGGTGTTTACCGAGGGCGCATAATCTTCGATAAGATTGTTGTTGAAGCCATCAATGTAATCAATCTCCGAAACCGGCGAAGGCGTCCAATCGGCATTGCAATGCACAATTCTGTAGCGCAACCTGTCCATCGAGTTATCGGATATGCGGTCGAAAGACAGCAGAACCGGTTCGGCTTTCCAAAGGTTTATAACAGGAAAAGCCAAGGAATTGCCCCCTTTATACACCTGAATACTATGTATCTCATCCGAAAACGGTTCGGTTTTGTATGTTTGCCCTTGAATGCAGGGGAAAAACAGAAACGCCAACAAGAATAAAAAACCTCTCATACTTTGTATATATTACCAATTTGGGTTTGCAATGTAGTGAAATTATTGGCAAAAAGAAAAATAATTTTCTAATGCAAGGCAATTCCTGGTGATTTACTTGTTGATTTCGAATAAAATCAGTATCTTCATGTCATTCTATTAATATAAAAAACCATTTTATAATGGAAACAGTAATCGTTCAAATTAGTGATAATAAGGCTTATAAGCTTTTGGAAGACTTGGAGGAATTACAGATACTAAAAGTATTAAAGAAAGTAGTACAGCCATCGCAAAAGCTTTCCGAAAAGTATGCAGGCAAACTGACTTCCAATGTTGCAGACGAACTTCAGAATTATGTAACACAAAGTCGTAGCAAATGTAGCTTAAATTTTGTGTAAAATAAATGAGGTGATGTGTCATTTCTAGCTATCCATCTGCTACTACTGAGGTTGTTTTGTTAAACAAAATTAGGTGAAAATAAGGTTTTCCTTTTTCATGGTTTGTCCTGCTAAATCCTCCGCAAGGGCGGGTTTAAAACCCGCCCCTACAAAACCTCCCCTCCGGGCAGGTTGGAGGGGCTATTCTTCTTCGCCAAAAATTCTTTCACCCCGCCAATATGCTCCCTGAGCTTTTTATCCGAAAACTCAAACACTTTTGTTACCAATCCATCGAGAAAATCACGGTCGTGCGATACCAGTATTACTGTACCGTCATAATCGAGAAGGGCGTTTTTTAGCACTTCCTTTGTTTTAAGGTCTAAATGGTTAGTCGGTTCGTCAAGTATCAGCAGATTGACCGGTTCGAGCAGTAGTTTTATCATCGCCAAACGGGTTTTCTCGCCGCCCGAAAGTACTCTTACTTTTTTGTCGGAATCGTTTCGGTTAAACATAAATGCGCCCAATATACTCCTTATCTGGGTACGAATATCCCCTTCGGCAACGCGGTCTATCGTTTCAAACACCGTTAAATCCTCATCCAGCAATTCGGCCTGGTTTTGTGCAAAATAGCCTATCTGCACGTTGTGTCCGAGCATGATAGACCCTTCGTATGGCGTTTCGCCCATCACACACTTTACAAAGGTCGATTTTCCTTCGCCATTTTTACCGGCCAAAGCCACTTTCTCGCCTCTCGAAATCATCAGGTTCGCATTCTCGAAAACCAGGTAATCATCGTACTTTTTCGTTAGCGAATCCACCGTTAGCGGATAATTTCCCGAACGGGTGGCCGGTTGAAAACGGATTCGCACCGAAGAGCGGTCTTCCTCGTCAATCTCCACCCGTTCCATTTTTTCCAACTGGCGGACACGGCTTTGCACCAATACAGCCTTTGCCGCCTGAGCGCGGAAACGTTCGATGAATTCCTCCATTTCCTTTATTTGCCGTTGCTGCGCCTCCCAGGCATGAATCTGTTGCTGGCGGCGTTCCTGCCTCAATTCGAGGTATTTGGAGTAATTTACTTTATAATCGTATATGCGTCCCAAGGTCAATTCAATGGTACGGTTAGTTACCGCATCAATAAAAGCCCTGTCGTGCGAAATAAGTACCACCGCATTGGCCTGTGTAGCAATAAATTCCTCGAGCCAGCCGATGGATTCAATGTCCAAATGGTTGGTCGGCTCATCCAAGAGCATCACATCGGGGTTGCGCAACAACAGTTTTGCCAACTCCACACGCATCCGCCATCCGCCGCTAAACTCATTTGTCGGGCGATCGAGATCGGAGCGTTTGAAACCGAGGCCCAACAAGGTTTTCTCCACTTCACCTTCAAAGTTCAGCCCATCGACAACCGACAGCCGTTCGTGTGCGTGCGTGAAATCATCAATCAGCTTGGCGTAACTATCCGATTCATAGTCTGTTCTCGTCTCCAGTTGCTTGTTCATTTCTTCTATTTCGGCTTCAAGCTCAAAAATATGCGAAAAGGCCAGCGAAGCTTCTTCACGCACCGTACGCTCGTCCGACACCTGCATCACCTGTGGCAAGTACCCAACCGTCAGGCCGTCGGGCCTGGTTACCGTACCTTTAAAGTTTTTATTTATCCCTGCCAAAATCTTCAGCATGGTACTCTTACCCGCGCCATTTTTACCAACGAGCGCAATTCTATCTTTGGGGTTTATAATGTAGTTGATATTATCGAAAAGGATACTTCCTCCCATTTCAACGCGTAAACTTTCTACAATAAGCATATCAATGTATTTAGCTGTTTAGAATTTTTCCAAGCCGCAAAGGTAGAAAAATTACTTGTATCCGCTCTAAATATGTTTACCTCATCCCCCCAAAAATACATTAAAAATCTGTATTTATATTTGTATTTGTAGCCTTAAAAATGTACTTTTGCGAGGAAATAAAAGGCTATCAGAGGGTATTTGCACAAAAAACAACCTCAGAATTTCAAAATGATATTATTTTGCAATGTTCAATAAACAAAAGAACGAAATAGCCAATTATTCCGACAGTATTAAAAAGCTGACATACTTAAAATTTTGTTATGCCAAACATCGTAAAAATAAAAAAAGGGCTTAATATTCCCATCGAAGGAGACGCTCCCGAAAACATCGTTGGACATATCAAGGCCGATTTTGTTAAAATCTATCCCGATGATTTCGCGGGCTTAGTTGCAAAAGTAAATGTAAAGGTAGGAGACAAGGTGAAAGCCGGTTCTCCGCTTATGCACGACAAAAATAATGCAGACATTGTTTTTGTATCGCCCGTTAGCGGAGAGGTTACATCCGTTACCCGGGGCGAAAAACGCCGGTTGCTGGACATAACAATCAAAGCCGGGGACGAAGCGCAAGCCGAAGATTTCGGCAAGAAGAATCCGGCTGACCTAACACGGGAAGAGCTGAAAAAATCGCTGCTCGACGGCGGATTGTGGCCGTTTATAAAACAACGCCCCTACGATGTTATCGCCAATCCGAATGTGGAACCGCGCGATATTTTTGTCAGCGCATTTTCTACCGCCCCCCTCGCCCCCTCCTACGATTTTGTAATCGGGCCTCAATCGGCGGATTTACAGACAGGCTTGGACGTATTGGCCAAACTCACCGATGGAAAGTTGTATTTTGGCATAGGGACGCAAACCAGACTACCGGAAATAAGGAACGCCAAGAATGTTGAAATATACGAATTCGACGGGCCACATCCTGCCGGCAACCTGGGCGTTCACATCAATAAAATAAAACCCGTAAACAAAGGCGAAACCGTTTGGACAATCAATGCATTAGACGTATTGTTTATCGGGCAGTTGTTCAACAAAGGTTCTGTTCAATTCAAGCGTTTGGTGGCCTACACGGGTTCGGAAGCTATTAAGAGAGGCTACTATACTGTGCCCATTGGTGCGTCCATCAAAACATTGGTCGAATCGAACACCACCAAAGGGCAACATCTGCGGTTTATTTCGGGCAATGTGCTGAGCGGAACAAAAATTAAGGAAGACGGCCATTTAAGGTATTTCGATTCGCAAATCACCGTTATCCCCGAAGGAAACGAAACGCACGAGATGCTGGGATGGGCGATGCCCGGATTAAATAAATACAGCTCGGGAAGTACGTTCTTCTCCAAGCTGTTCGGAAAAAAGAAATACACATTCGATGCACGGATATTGGGTGGCAGAAGAGCCATCATTATGTCGAACGAATACGCCAAGGTATTCCCGATGGATATTCTGCCCGAATTTCTGGTGAAGGCGACAATCACCTTCAATATCGACAAAATGGAGCAACTCGGCATATACGAAGTCGCCCCCGAAGATTTTGCCCTGTGCGAATTTGTGGATACATCGAAACTCGAAATCCAGAAAATCATCCGCGCCGGATTATTGCAGTTGAAAAAAGAAATGGAGTAAAATCCCCCCACCCCCGCAGGGGGGATTTAAAGCCTCCCCTACGGGGAGGTTGGAGGGGCTAAATTAAATAAATAATCTACAACATTGAAATCATTAAGAAAAACTTTAGACAAGATAAGGCCTGACTTCGAGAAGGGGGGCCGCTTCGAAAAGCTTCATTCGTTTTATGATGCTATCGACACGTTTTTGTTCATCCCCGGCAAAACATCCAAATCGGGAGTGCATATACACGATGCCGCCGATTCCAAACGTACCATGTCCATCGTGATACTGGCTTTGGTTCCGGCGCTTATTTTTGGTATATACAACATAGGTTACCAGCACTACCTGGCTATCGGTCAGAGCATTGTGCTGTGGGATTGCCTGCTGTTCGGATTTTTGGCTATTTTGCCCAAAATCATCGTATCGTATGCCGTAGGTCTGGGCATCGAAATAGTTGTCGCACAAATCAAAGGGCACGACGTGCAGGAAGGCTTTCTGGTTTCGGGGATACTTATCCCGATGATTGTGCCGGTTGATACGCCGCTGTGGATGATTGGCGTGGCAACAGCTTTCGCCGTAATATTCGCCAAAGAGGTATTCGGCGGTACAGGATACAATATATTTAATGTGGCATTAATAACCCGAGCCTTTCTGTTCTTCGCCTATCCGTCCAAAATGTCGGGCGATCAGGTATTTGTGAGGGTAACAGATAGTTTTGGAGTTGGCGCACCCGAAGTAGTAAACGGAGTAGTCCAAACAATTGACGGTTATTCGGGAGCCACGCCACTCGCCCAAATAGAAGGAATCACCGATGGAATAGCCGTTTTTCGTGGCATCGACGGGCACGTTCTATCTTTATGGGATATGTTTGCAGGGTTAATCCCCGGGTCGATAGGCGAAACTTCTACGCTCGCCATACTGATTGGCGCCGCGCTACTGATTATCACCGGAATAGGCAGCTGGAAAACTATGCTGTCGGTTTTTGCAGGCGGATTTCTTACAGCCGCTCTTATCAACTTGCTGGCAGTTAGTCCGGCGATGCAAATACCGCCCCTCACACATATACTATTAGGCGGATTCGCATTCGGCGCCGTATTCATGGCAACCGACCCCGTAACATCGGCGCGTACCGAAACAGGAAAATGGATTTACGGCTTCCTGATTGGAGCCATCTGTATCCTGATAAGGGTGTTCAATGCCGGATACCCCGAAGGAATGATGCTTGCCATACTGTTTATGAATGCTTTTGCCCCACTTATCGATTACTTCGTAGTGGACAAAAATATTAAACGAAGACTGAAAAGAGCAACGATAAAACAATAAAACGATGAATCGAGAAAGTAATAAATTTATCCTGATATTTGCCTCAATAATGGTTATTATTGTGGCGCTGGTTCTTTCGGTGGCGCACGAACTGTTGAAAGACAAGCAGAACGAAAACGTTGAAATAGATAAAATATCGCAAATACTTCGTTCCATTAATGTAAAAACGACGAATGACGAAGCGGTTGCAACATACAACAAACTTATTTCGGATGTTTACCTGATAGATAGCGAAGGAAACAAAACAGCCGAATCGAAAGAAGTTGCTTTCGACACCAATTTGAGAGCCGAACTGGCCAAGCCGGAGAAAGACAGAAAATACCCTGTTTTTGTAGCAACAATAGACGGAGACACCAAATACATCATGCCACTGGCCGGAAAAGGGCTGTGGGGCGATTTGTGGGGATATGTCGCCGTAAATTCGGATGGCAACACAATTTATGGCGCCGATTTCAGCCATGCAGGCGAAACCCCCGGACTGGGAGCCGAAATAGCCACACCGGCATTCAGCAGCCGGTTTATAGGCAAACAACTATTTAAAGCCGGAGAGTTTCAGTCCGTTGCCATCGTAAAAAAAGGGAAAACTACTGCCGACCGCGACTACGTGGACGGTATATCGGGAGGGACCCTCACCGGAAAAGGAGTTGAGCAGATGCTGTCAGGTTCGTTGGAAGGATACAGCCATTTTTTGAAAAAACTTGTACAACAATAAAAGCTTTAGCTATATGAGTAAATTTTTGTCTGACAAAACAAGCGCCATCCTGCTTGGGCCGTTAAGTAAAAAAAATCCTGTCATTATTCAGGTTTTAGGAATCTGTTCTACGCTGGCCGTAACAACAAAACTCGAAGCCGCCCTGACAATGGGCATATGCGTTGTTATTGTTATAGCCTTGGCCAATGTCGCCATTTCGCTAATGAGAAGCTTTGTTCCTCAAAAAATCAGAATTATCGTACAGCTGGTCATTGCGGCCATGCTGGTGTCGCTGGTGAGCGAAATACTGATGGCATACGCATACGATATAAACAAGCAAATATCGGTATTCGTCAGTCTGATTCTGACCAATTGCATACTGATGGGACGCTTGGAAGCCTTTGCGCTGGGCAACGGCCCCTGGCCTTCGTTCCTCGATGGAATCGGCAACGGATTGGGGTACGCCATTATACTGGCCATCATAGGTTTTGTGCGCGAGTTGCTGGGTTCGGGAGCCATATTGGGACATCAGGTAATACCGGATGCCGTTTACGATTTTGGCTACATGAACAACGGTCTGGTGATATTACCGCCCATGGCGCTGATAGTTGTAGCGCTCATAATCTGGGTACACCGGAGCCGGAATACCGAGTTACAGGAAATTGATTAACTAATTAACAGCCCCCTAATCCCCCGTGGGGGGACTTAAAAGTCTCCCCTACGGGGAGGTTGGAGGGGCTTTAAACTCTTTATAATTATATTATGCAAGAAAATGTAAGCGTATTCATACGATCCATCTTTATCGACAACATGGTTTTTGCCTACTTCTTGGGAATGTGTACATTTTTGGCCGTATCCAAGAATGTAAAAACATCCATAGGGCTGGGCGCTGCAGTCGTATTCATGCTGACTATTACAGTCCCCATAAACTACCTGCTCGAGAATTATGTGCTGAAAGCAGGTGCGTTGCAATGGCTCGGAGAAAATTTTAAAGACATCGACCTGAGTATGTTAACCCTGTTGGTTTTCATCACTGTTGTCGCCTCGGCCACCCAAATAGTAGAAATGGCAGTCGAAAAATACAGCCCCTCGTTGTACAATACCTTGGGGATATTTCTTCCTTTGCTGGCTGTTAACTGTGCCATATTGGCCAGTTCGCTGTTTATGCAGCAGAAAGAATTTTCCAATGTTGGAACAGCTACCGTTTACGGATTTGGTTCGGGCATCGGCTGGATGCTTGCCATTACCTGTATGGCCGCCATCCGCGAAAAAATACAATATTCCGATGTACCCAAAGCCTTGAGAGGATTGGGTATTACTTTCATTATCACAGCCCTGATGGGTATCGGCTTTATGTGTTTTTCGGGAATAAATATTTAAGAAACTAATTTAGTAAAAGATAAAACAATGGTATTTTTAGCATCCGGTTTACTAAGTATTTCAGTTAGCGTTATCGTATTTCTGATAGTCATGCTCGTGTTCGTTATCCTGATTCTTGTCGCCAAGCTCAAGTTAATGCCCTCGGGAAGTGTAAAAATAGTTGTCAACGACGAAAAAGAGTTTGAAAGCCCCATCGGCGGAACGGTGCTGAACGCCTTGCAAGGGCAAAATATATTCCTGTCATCGGCCTGTGGCGGATCGGGTTCTTGCGGACAGTGCAGGTGTCAGGTATATGGCGGAACAGGCGAAATACTGGCTACCGAAGTCGGATTTTTTACCCGCAAGCAACGGCAAAGCAACTGGCGTTTAGGTTGTCAGACCAAGATAAAAGGAGACATGAACATCCAAGTCTCCGATGAAGTATTCGGCGTAAAAGAATGGGAATGCGAAGTTGTATCCAACAACAACGTGGCCTCGTTCATCAAGGAATTTGTGGTGAAGTTACCTGCCGGAGAGCATCTCAACTTCAAACCGGGCTCGTACATTCAGATAAAAATACCCAAATACGACCTTTTATTCGGCGATTTTGCCATAGACGAACGCTTTAAACCAGAATGGGACAAATTCAAAATGTGGGGACTTGCGTGCAAAAACGAAGAAGAAACTACACGCGCCTATTCAATGGCCAACTATCCGGCTGAAGGCGACATTGTTATGCTCAACATCCGTATTGCTACCCCGCCTTTCGACAGGGCTGCGGGAGGTTGGAAAGCCGGTATTAAGCCGGGAATAGGTTCTTCCTATATTTTCAACCTGAAACCCGGAGACAAGGTCAAAGTATCAGGCCCTTATGGCGATTTCCACATACTGGACACCAGGAGCGAAATGCTGTACATTGGCGGAGGCGCAGGAATGGCTCCATTGCGTTCGCATTTGTTGCACTTGTTCAACACCTTGAAAACCACCGACCGGAAAATATCGTACTGGTATGGAGCCCGGTCTAAAAGCGAGATTTTCTACGAAGAAGATTTCCGCAAAATAGAACAGGAATTCCCCAATTTCACATTCAACATCGCACTGTCCGAACCCCGTCCCGAAGATAACTGGACAGGCTATGTAGGGTTTATCCATCAGGTGATTCATGATGAATACCTGAAAGACCATGATGCGCCCGAAGACATCGAATATTACATGTGCGGCCCGGGCCCAATGGCCAATGCCGTGAAAGGTATGCTCGACAAACTGGGCGTGCCACCCGAAATGTTGATGTTCGACGACTTTGGATAATCGGAAAAACGGAAACAGCAGCAGAAAATAAAACCAAATCGTGTAACTGTCAATGAAATGAAGCAAACCTCGGCATCGGCCAATTTTAAAGTACTATTTAAACCGATTTCACCGGAAAAACTCGGCGACGATTACAATGTATTTACATTGGTTGGAAAAGATTTTTTTGCCATTACCGCAGGCAAGGAAGACCGTTATAACTCCATGATAGGCAGCGGCGGCGGTTTGGGGCTTCTTTTCAGGAAACCCACCGCGTGGTGTATTTCCCGGAACGACCGTTACACGCTTGAATTGATAAAGAAAGAGCAAAGCTATACGCTCTCTTTCTTTCCCGATGAATACAAGAAAAAAATGCTCTTTTTGGGAAGCAAATCGGGAAGAGACAGCGAGAAAATGAACGAGGTTGAATTGACCAGCATTCAAACGCCCTCGGGCAACCTGTCTTTTGAAGAAGCCAAACTAATTATTGAGTGCAAACTAATGCAAATCACAACGCCTGATCTTGATGACTTTTATTCGCAAGAAGTGAAAGATTCGATAAGTGAGGCCAACGAGGATGCAGGCACTTATCGCCAATTTGTATTTGGGGAAATCACGCATGTTTGGGTAAAAAAATAAAAATGGATAGCAACAGCCCCAAACTGAGAATAACCCAATGGGCGGAAGAAGACCGTCCACGCGAAAAGATGCTTCTGAAAGGTGTTTCTGCCTTATCCGATGCCGAACTTTTGGCGATACTTATCGGGTCGGGGAACAAAGAAGAAACAGCTGTGGAATTATCGCAGCGGATACTGTCCTCCATCAATAACAACCTGAACTCTCTCGGAAAACTGGCCATTAACGACCTGATTCGCAATTACAAAGGCATTGGCGAAGCAAAAGCAATTACCATTGTCGCCGCCTTGGAACTGGGAAAAAGAAGGAAGCTATCGGAAGCTGAAAAGCAAGATAGAATAACTTCGAGCAAAAACGTTTACGATATTTTCCACCCTATTCTGAGCGACTTAAAACACGAAGAATTGTGGGTACTCCTCCTCAACCGGTCGAACAAGGTGATTAAGAGAAGCTTGATACTCAGAGGAAATACGAATAATGTGCCGGTTGATATAAAATACATCCTCAAAGAATCCATCGAAAATCTGGCATCGGGGCTAATCCTTTGCCACAACCATCCCACCAATGAGGCCAAACCCAGCGGCGATGACAATAACGTTACCCTGAAAATAAAAGAATCGGCGCAACTAATGGACATCAGCCTGATCGACCACATTATTATCTGCGACGGCAGTTATTACAGCTACAAAGATTCGGGCATGTTATAAGGCTGTCAAATCTTTTCAAATACGCCTTTCTCTTCGCTCCATTCGTATTCCGAACCATATTTTTCGGACAGAATAACGCCGACTTCGGGTTTCCAGTTGATTACTTCCGACAAATCCTGTGCAATCACGTTATCGGGATTGTCCAGATAGTCTTCGTCCTCGTCGCCATAAAGGAAACGCCAGCCGCTGTCAATCTTTATATCGGTGTATTCGCGGTAGCAGAAACCGATATAATGACTGTCAATAGCCCGCTGAGTTACATAAGCATACTTCTGATTCGGTTCAAATTCCTTTACCGCCGGATCGTCCCATTCAATATTTTCCATAAGTGCAGTAGCCCTTTAACCCCCGTAGGGGGACATAATAGCCTCCCCTGCGGACAGGTTGGAGGGGCTTTAATTTCTTATACGTTCAACGTAAGAACCGTCTTTTGTATTTATTTTTATTTTTTCACCTTCGTTTATAAACAAGGGTACGCGAACTTCGGCGCCGGTTTCCAGGGTTGCCGGTTTAGTGGCATTGGTTGCCGTATCGCCTTTCAGGCCGGGTTCGGTGTATGTAACCACCAGTACTACGGTTTGAGGCAGCTCGGCTGTCAATACTGTTTCGGTTTCGGCATGTACCTGCACTTCTATGGTATCGCCTTCCTTCAGGAATGCAACCCCTTCGATTTGCTCTCCGGGTATGGATATTTGTTCGTATGTTTCATTGTTCATGAAAATATATCCCGAGTCATCTTTGTAAAGATATTGGTAAGGGCGCCTTTCGATGCGCACTTCATCCAGTTTCACACCCGCATTGAATGTTCTGTCGAGAATTCGTCCTGTTGTTACGTTTCTCATTTTCGTCCGAACAAAAGCTGCTCCTTTTCCGGGTTTTACATGAAGAAATTCAACGACTACATAGTATTGACCTTCAATATCAATGCACATCCCGTTTCTTATATCCGCAGTAGTTGCCATAAATGTATTTTTTGCTATTTATATTTGATTTTATTTTTTTGTTTCTGAGCGCAAAGGTACAAAAAATCCCTTATAAACCTCTAATAAAACATTTTTTTACCCGCAAATTGTTTATGGATTATTATTTGGAAAAAGGGAAAATAACCTTATATTTGCAAATATAAAAAACAGTAAAATGAGTATAATAAAAGGCGTTACGTTTGAAAAAGATGCGAAGGGAAACAATCGGTATATCCGTATCGACATGATGCGTCATGCCCAAGTTCTACGTCCTTTGTTGCAAGAATTGGGCGTTGTACAATACCCCGACGGTTGGGAAGACGGCTTAACTTCTGAAGAATTTTTGTCGGAAGCAAAAAAAATGTTACAAAGAAAATTCGATGACCGAAATAAAATATCATAGAGCCGTATTGCTCTATCTTGACGAATTGACGGACAGACTCATAGAAAAAGGCTATTTTTCTTTTTACGGGTATTCCGTTCGGTATATCGAAGATTTGGTAAACTATATCAGGCATAACATTGCCACCAAACCACATAAGCCTGCTCCCGCCTATTTTTCCAAATACGGGAGCGACTTGTTTTACATCACCTGGAACAGGAACAAACGAACTACCTGGTATATTTTCTTTCAGAAAACAAACTCTTTCTATTTTATCCGTCATATTACAAATAACCATGTTGACGGAAAATTCCTGGATTAAGAGGATTCTCAGCAAGTTGAACTGGGCTTGGACAAAAAACTAATCTTGTTTTGAAATACTTCCTTTCCTTATTTTTCCCTGATAAAGATATTGACAGGCGTGCCGGACAAATTCCAATGGTCGCGGATACGATTCTCCAAAAACCGCTTGTATGGTTCTTTTACCCATTGCGGCAAGTTGCAGAAAAACACAAAACTGGGCACCTGTGTATTGGGTAACTGTGTTATGTATTTTATTTTCACATACTTCCCTTTATTCGATGGAGGCGGCGTTTTTTCGATAATCGGCAGCAATATTTCGTTGAGCTTGTGAGTTGGAATTTTTGTTTTCTTGTGCCCATAAACTTCTTTTGCTGTTTCCAACACCTTCAATATCCGTTGCTTGGTTGTTGCCGATGCAAAAACAATGGGAAAATCGGTAAACGGGGCCAAACGCTCGCGGATGGCATTTTCAAAAGTCTTGATAACAATCAACTCCTTATTTTCGACCAAATCCCATTTATTGACACAGACTACCAAGGCCTTTCTGTTTTTCTGAATCAACGAAAATATGTTCAGGTCCTGGCTTTCGATACCCTGTGTAGCATCCACCATCAATACACATACGTCCGAATTTTCAATCGCTTTTATCGAGCGAATCACCGAATAGTATTCGAGGTCTTCGGTAACTTTTCCTTTTTTGCGGATACCCGCCGTATCGACCAAATAAAAATCCATGTTGAATTTGTCGAACTTGGTATATATCGAATCGCGCGTTGTGCCGGCGATATTCGTTACAATGTTGCGTTCCTCGCCTATCAAGGCGTTGATGAACGACGATTTGCCGGCATTTGGACGACCAACAATAGCGATTCTCGGAATATCTTCCAAGGATTCATCTTCGGACTGTTTGGTGAATTTGCTGAGTATAGTATCCAGCAAATCGCCTGTTCCCGAGCCATTTATCGCCGAAATATTAATCGGATCACCCAATCCGAAGCTATAAAACTCTGCCGAATTGGCATGAACATTAAAATTATCCGCCTTGTTGGAAACAATCAGAACCGGCTTATCCGAACGCCGGAGAATGTGTGCTACACCTTCGTCCAAATCCGTTATGCCATTCATTACGTCCACCACAAAAAGAATAACATCGGCCTCCTCTATGGCTATCTGAACCTGCTTATTTATTTCTTCTTCAAAAACATCATCAGATTTAACGACCCATCCGCCGGTATCTACCAGAGAAAACTCTTGTCCCCCCCACTCTACTTTTCCATATTGCCTGTCGCGCGTTGTGCCGGCGGTTTCATCAACAATCGCCTGACGGCTTTCGGTCAGGCGGTTAAATAAGGTTGATTTCCCCACATTCGGGCGACCAACTATCGCTACTAAATTTCCCATATCAATTATTAAGTACTTTGTGGATGCAAAGATAAGCGAAAATTCTCATACAACCGCCTAAAAAACACGAATTTGGTTGAAAGAGAAAGTCAATGGGGTAACGGTATGGAAACGAGCGGAGTGCTGTGTGCTGCTGCGTTTTACCATTGTTTTCAAATAACTCACAGTATGGACAAAAGTAGTGTTTTTTATGGAAATGCCAATGATTGACAGGGCAAACCATGAAAACCTCTGTTACGCCAACTTAAGGCTGAAAGCCTTTAATAACCCAGCCCAAGGCAACGCCTTGGGTTAAGGGCAGACATCCGTGGTCGGGCTGCAAGCCCGCGCCAGCCTAGAATTTAGTCCCGCATGGGACGGCGCTTTATTAACCGTATGCTTTAGCTTACGGATTGACGGACAACACGGTATCCTAAGCCCCGCATGGGGCGACACTTGATAGCGTGTCCAAGTGCCGTCCCTGCGGGACTTGGATAGCGTGTTGCACCTATCCCGTAAGCTAAAGCATACGGTTAATAAAGCGCCGTCCCATGCGGGACTAGAGCAGTTTTGCCGGTGATTCAACCCCTTCGATAATGCGAAAGTATATAATTTTTCATGCATTCACCCTGGCGTCAAGCTTGCAGTTTAAACTCAATAAATAAGGGTTCTTTCTGCTCACAGTTTGCCCCATAAACCACCAACAGGTACTCATTGTCATCTATTTTCTCAATTGCAGTCTGTTTTTCTACAATTTTGCGGGTAAATCCGTACTTCGATAAAAATTCTTTATCCTGCCCCAATTGGTAGCGGAGCCGTTTTAGTTCCGGCTTATCCTGCCTGTTGTCCCAAAATCCATGAGGGCGGACACCGAAATTGCAGTAATAATCAACGCGCAATGTGGCAGACATGTCTATCTCCTTAGCAAGCAGAAAGCGATGCAGGTTCAGGAAGAGGTCTTCCAACTGATAAGCATGGCTGGGATAGTCATTGGTTTTGTAAAATTGGCCGATTTCATCGAATAATTCAAAATATTTTCCCTTATAATGTGTATCGAAAAGGCTATTCATTGTGCGGGAAAATCGTCCGCTGTTCCAGTATTTCTCCAGGGCATGTTCCGCCTCATGAATACGTTTCAGTTCGTCTGCCGACAGGCTGTTGTTGTACTCAACTTCGTAGGGAGCATCCTCTTTGTAGCGGTAACCATAGGTTTGTGCATCGTTTCGCAAGGCCGTTCCCCGAAGCATTTTCAGAAAACCAAGCTGCACCTCCTTTGCCTTCAAAGCAAAAACGTCGTTGAAAGATTTTACAAAATAATCGTATGTTTCGTACGGAAGACCGGCGATAAGGTCGAGATGAATGTCAATTTTTCCGCCATCCATTAGTTGTTTGACGTTTCGGGCAAGCAAATCAAAATTTTGCGCCCTTTTCACCGCCAGATTAGTAGGTTCATAAGTAGATTGTACGCCCACCTCGAACCTGAAATAACCGACAGGCAGATTTTCGTTCAGGTAGTCTATCACATCGGCGGTAAGCATATCGGCATATATCTCGAATTGAATGCTCAGGCCTTGCCGGTAATTCTTAATCAGAAAATCGAAGATAGCCAAGGTATGCTCCCTGTTCAAATTGAATGTCCGGTCTAAAAACTTAATCTGCTTGGCGCCGTTATCCATCAACTGCTTCAGATTCTTGAAAATATATTCCTGCGAATAGTAGCGTACCCCTTTCTCCAGCGACGACAAACAATACTGGCATTGATACGGGCAACCCCTCGACGATTCAAAATACGTCAGCCTGTTCTTCCTCGAATCGTTGTCCGCCTCCAAGATATACGGCGATGGCAACAATTCCAGGCGTTTCAAATCGGCTTTGGCAATCTCCCTGCTGATGTGCCCACTGAACGATACCGCCTGTATATCCACCGGCTTGTTATGCTCGATAGCATCCAGCAATTCGCCCAAAACAAACTCGCCTTCACCGCTAACAACAAAATCAACGTCCCAATTTTCGATAAAATATTGAGGCTCGTAAGTAACCTCCGGCCCGCCGAGAATGGTAATAATACGGGGGTCCTGTTCCTTGAGAAGGGAGAGCAGCTTTCTGGTTTGTTCAACATTCCAGATATAAACGGCAAAGCATACAATACCAGGCTGTTGCGCCAATAAATCAGCTGCAATCTTCGCCACATCCTCCTTGATAACATATTCCCTGAACGAAATATCGAACCGGTCTTTATTGGCGACATACAACAGCCGGAGGGCGAGCGAGGTGTGGATATATTTGGCATTGAGGGTAGTCAGGATTAAGCCCCCCCGCCCCCCGTAGGAGGGATTTTGTACCTCCCCTACGGGGAGGTTGGAGGGGCTGCTTAATCTTTCCATTGACCACTAATCACGTCCATAATACGGGATGTGCGGGCGGCGGAAACCATTGTTGAGGGGCATTTGCCAACTCCGCGCAATTCATCTACAATCGTCTGAATCAGAGGCTGCTGGATATGCTCCGGTTGTTCGGGTTCAAAGAAATCGACTTTTCCGTCAACCGCCAGTTGGATAGGCTTGAAGGAGAAGGTATTGAACGACACGCAAGCTTTTGTCCCCGTAATAGTTACGCTGTCCTGTCCGGCATCTTTTGAGGCCACAAAGCACCATTGCCCCGTCCCCAACACACCCGATTTAAACCGGAAGATAGCCGAAAGCGTATCCTCCACTGCATATAAACCGGCCATGTTTGCCGTATAGCCCTTTACCGTATCTATTTCGCCCAGAAAATAATCGAGAATATCAAGCGTATGAGGCGCCATATCATGAAAATAGCCGCCTCCGGCTATCTGCTTCTGTACTCGCCAGGTATGCTGAGTTCGGTCGCAGTCCGTTGCTTTGGCCGATGCATAATACCTGACGTCCACACACAGTATATCACCCATGCAGCCACTGGCTATAATCTCCTTTACTTTCAGAAAATAAGGCAGGGAGCGGCGGTAATAGGCGACAAACAATTTCTGTCCGGTTTTCTTCGATGCCTGTATCATATCCAGACATTCGGCATAATTCATCGCCATTGGTTTTTCTACATACACCGGCTTTCCGGCCTCCATTGCCCCGATTGCGTACTCTTTATGGGCGTTTGGAGGCGTGGCGACATATATGGCATTCACATCCGGGTCGTTGATTAATTCGTCTGCATCCGTATAATATTTCAGTACGTTATGCCTGCCCGCAAAATCCTGCGCTTTCAATTCATCTCTGCGCATAACAGCCACCAGCGCCGAATGGTCGATTTTATACAATGCCGGACCGCTCTTTTTTTCGCAGACATCGCCACAGCCAATAATTCCCCAATTTATATTTTCCATAAAAAAGCCCCTCCAACCTCCCCGCAGGGGAGGCTTTTAATAATTTGTAATTTCGTTTAAAGCAGAGACGGGACACGCCCCAGGGCAAACGCATGAAAATCTTTAAGGCTTTCAGCCTTAGCCTGTTCGAACTCTTTTCATGCGTTTGCCCTGGTGGGGCGTGCCCCGTCTCTACAACTTTGAACCTTAAACTTTGAACTTCAAACTTTCAATAAATATGTCCGTCTTCTTTCAAGTCGTTTTTATCGAATTTCTTTTGCTCCAATACGCCCCATGCATAAATTATATAGGCCAGGACAAAGGGAACAAGGAAAGAGACGTATGTCATCGCCGTAAGCGTAAATTCGCTCGAAGAGGAATTTTGTATCGTTAGCGAAGCCTGCAAATCGTAGGTTGATGGATAATAGGCCGTATTGTTAAATCCGGTTATCAGCAACAAGCTGCATACCGTCAACACAGCGCCAACTCCCGAGAAAAATATCCCCTTCTGAAACTTTTCGCAGAAGAAACTGCGGATAATTCCGTACAAAACGAGCAATACGCCAACCAAAAATACAATACCCACAACAGGCATCTCAACCAAATTCGTAAAATATTTGTACTGAATCAACTCCACTTGATTCGTCTCGGGATTTACCGCAAAACCTTCGGAGAAGAATGTCCAGATAACAAAGGCGAGGAAGAAGACAACAAATGGCAAAGCATTATAAAGCAAGTGCTTGCGCGAGCGATTCACCAAATCCTGATCTTCGATGCGGTTAATGAAAAACAAGCAAGCCAGTGTTCGGGCTAAAAAGAACACCGCCAGGCCCAAGCACAAATTTCTGACATTTGCCAAGGCTTCCAGTCCGTGCCATTCGGTTTGCCAACTGCTGATGACTACTGCCAGCGGATTTCCGTTCAGTTCGTTGGTCAGGTTATCTTTGTTCACCCCAAATTCGGAACCGGTGAAGAAGGTAGCAATCGCCACGCCTACAAGGAAGGTTCCCAACAGACCATTTATCAGTAAAAACCACTGGTAGGTTTTCTTGCCGTAGGTGTTCCCCGGTTTCGACTGGTACTCGTAGGCAACCGCCTGTATTACAAAGCAAAACAAAATAGCCATCCACACCCAGTAGGCGCCGCCGAAGCTAGTGGAATAAAACAGGGGGAAAGAGGCGAATAACGCGCCGCCGAAAGTAACGAGCGTAGTGAATGTATATTCCCATTTGCGCCCCAAAGCATTCACCAACAAAAAGCGATGCTGTTCCGATTTACTTAACGAAAATATCATGGATTGGCCTCCCTGTACAAAAAGCAAGAACGCAAATATCCCGCCTACCAAGCTGATGAGGAACCACCAATAATGCTGTAAAAATGAATATTCAAACATAATCTTTATCTATTTTTGAGTAAAAAAAGCGTGCGAATCAATTCGATTCGGGGCCTTTCCTAATCTGGTTCAACATAATACGAATTTCAGCGATAAGCAATGCCGTAAACAATGCCAAAAACAAGAAGAAAGTAATCATCACCGAAGTAGAAGATAAGGCCGATACAGCGGCCTGCAAAGGAAGAACATCCTGAATAGCCCAGGGCTGACGGCCAACCTCCGCAACAATCCATCCGGCCTGACCGGCTATGTAAGCCAATGGAATCGACCAAACAGAAGCCCAAAGCAACCATTTTTTATTGTCCAGTATCTTCTTCTTATCAAAGAAAAGAACAAGGATAAACAGCAAAATGAAAAGCCCGCCCAGATAAACCATGATGTGGAACGACCAGAAAGTCAGGGGCAGATTGGGAATAAGCTGTTCGGGACTATCCAGATAACCGTATCCGAAATAGGCGAAATTTTCTTTTAATTCCGCCTTATGGTGTTCGGCAACAGCCTCGTCGTTACGGGCAATGGCTTTCCGGTAATCGCCCAAGGCCTGAATAGCCAACTTTCCACGCGCTTGCTTTTCGGCAAACGACAAGGCCTTTCCTCCTTGTATGTCGTAACCTCCTTCTATAATATCGGTAATGCCCGGCACAAAGGCGTCCAAGTCGTTGTAGCCCAGTAGCGATAAGGCTTTAGGAATTTCCAGTTTAAAAATATAGGGATCAACATTATCGGCATACGATTTTTTTGCCGGATTGGGAAGCGCCACAGCTATAAGTCCCGCACCCTGTTTCCCTTCGTAAAGGCCTTCCATCGCGGCCAGCTTCATGGGTTGATATTGAGCTACATAGTACGACACAGTGTGTCCTGTAACCGCAGTTAACAAGGAAGCCGTAAGCCCAAATGCAGCCGCAACCTTAATGCTTTGCCGCGCAAATTCCGCGTTTCGTTTTTTGAGCAAATACCACGAAGCAACACCCAACACAAATACGCTACCCAATATCCAGCACGAAAGAACCGTGTGGAAGAATTTGGCAACCGCAACAGGAGATAAGGCAACCTGAAAGAAACTTACCATCTCGTTGCGCGCCTCAGCCGGATTAAATTCCATGCCCACAGGATGTTGCATCCAGGCATTGGCGACAAGTATCCACCAGGCCGAAATAGTGGCTCCGGTAATGGTCAGCCAAGTGGCGGCCAAGTGGGCTTTTTTGCCTACCCGTTGCCAGCCAAAAAACATGATGGAGATAAATGTAGCTTCCATAAAAAAGGCGACAATGGCTTCAATAGCCAAAGGCGCTCCAAAAATATCCCCGACAAACCAGCTGTAATTCGACCAGTTTGTTCCGAACTGAAATTCCAGGATAAGACCGGTAGCCACTCCTATCGCGAAATTAATTCCAAAAATGTTCATCCAGAATTTGGCAGTTTTTTTCCACTGCTCATTGCCTGTTCTGACATACATTGTTTCCATTATCGACATAATTATCCCCAACCCCAAGGTTAGCGGAACAAAAAGCCAATGGTACATGGCAGTCATCGCAAATTGCAATCTGGACCAATCAACTAATGACGTACTTAAAAATTCCATAATTTTCCAGTTAATTAAAGGTTTGTAATATAATGATGTACACGCTCTGTTTTTTTCATGGTTCTGCCAGGTTTCGTGTAAGTTGCTCTGTTACATAATCAGCCTTGCCCTTCTGATTATCAGCTTTAGAGTTCAAAAAATCAGGAAAGAAAAACGGACGAAGAATCAAAAACATAATCGCCAGCTTGATTATGACAATCAGCCACAATGTCCGCCCAAGCGTCATGCTCTTAAACCCATCCCGAAACATGGTGAAGAAATTGAATCTTTCAGGTTTGTTATCCATGGCGTAGATATTTTTTTATAATTTTAATTGAGAGTTGAGAATGATATACAACACTCAATATAAGTATAACGTCAATATAAGGTAGTCCGTTGGGACTTGCATATCAATAGAAAAACATTACACGACCAAGCCCGAACGCCGTAGGCTAAGGCTGAAAGCCTTTAAGCATTAACTTAACGGCGTAGCTAAAAACTGTCTCATCAACCTGTCATCCCGTGCTCGAAACGGGATCTCCTGACAGAGGTTCAGATTATGCTAACTTTGCCAGGAGATGCGGGTCAAGCCCGCAATGACAAATCTTTCAACGCCTTTAGTATTCGCTATAATCCAGCCCAAATGCATCGGCCACTCCTTTATATACGACCTTGCCTTTTACTATATTGAGGCCTTTTCTTAAATCGCTATAATGGCTGCAGGCTTTTTCCCAGCCCAGATTGGCTACATTCAGTATGTACGGAAGCGTTGCATTGGTTAACGCCAGCGTTGATGTCATTGGCACAGCTCCGGGAATGTTTGCGACACAATAGTGCACAATACCATCGACCAGATACACCGGGTCTTTGTGGGTTGTAGGCTTGGTAGTCTCGAAGCAACCGCCCTGATCGACCGATATATCAACCAAAACCGTTCCCGGCTTCATGTCTTTCAGCATGTCCTGGGTAATCACAAGCGGAGCCTTTGCACCCGGCGTCAACACAGCGCCTATTATTAAGTCGGAACGCTTAATTAAATGACGGATAACATATTCGCTGGAGTGTTGGGTAACCACATTAGCCGGCATAATATCGGCCAAATAGCGCAATCGCGTCAGGTTTTTATCCAGAATGGTAACCAGAGCGCCCATTCCGGCAGCAATACGCGCGGCTTGCGTACCCACAACACCACCGCCTATCACCAGTACCTGTGCAGGCCTCACACCCGGAACGCCGCCCAGCAGAATCCCTCTACCAAACTGCGGTCTTTCCAAGTATTTGGCGCCTTGCTGTATGGCCATCCGTCCGGCTACTTCGCTCATCGGCAACAATAGCGGCAACGAATTATCGGGCATGGCAACTGTTTCGTAAGCAATGCAGACCGATTTGCTTTTTATCATGGCCTCGGTCAAGGTCAAACTCGACGCAAAGTGGAAATAGGTGAAAATAATCTGACCTTCCCGTATCAGCGCATATTCCGATTCGATCGGTTCTTTTACTTTCACAATCATGTCTGCTTTGGCGTATATTTCTTCTATGGTGGGTATGATTGTAGCGCCCGACCTGAAATAATCTGAATCTGAAAAACCACTACCTAGCCCTGCTCCCGCTTGAATAAAAACTTCGTGTCCGCCAGACACTAAGTCATAAACCCCTCCGGGTGTTACCGACACCCTGTCTTCGTTTAGTTTGATTTCTTTTGGAATTCCAATCTTCATATTATTTACTTCTATATATTAAATATTCTCAGGCACAGAGCCTTTTTACAAGAAACTGTTATAACTTAAACCGTTCTTTAGCTTAAACTCCGGCCTTGCTACCTTACGCTTCGCCACCCACAGGCGGGAAAAAACCGATATTATTATCAATTTTTATCGACCCGTTATTGTTTTCATACTTGGCAATATTGTCGTTTAAAGCATGAAGCAGGCGTTTTGCATGTTCGGGCGTCAGTATAATCCGCGATTTTACTTTAGCTTTAGGCACGCCGGGTACAATCCGCACGAAGTCAATCACAAATTCGGACGACGAATGCGATATAATTGCAAGGTTGGAGTAAGTCCCCTGAGCGACTTCATCCGATAGCTCAATCTGTATTTGGTTTTGTTGTCCTTTGTTGTCCATGTTTTGTTCGGTTTTTTTTATTTAAAGATTCTATTTCTATTACTCTTACAAAGAAAGTTAAATTTTATTACAATAACAAGAGCGCCTCATGTATTTTACAACATATTTCAGGAAAAATCGTCCTTTTTTCTCAAAAAGATAAGCTGGGAAATTGTGCCGATTATTCCAAGCCCAATCATCACGTACTGCATCTTACTGTTAGCGAACAAGATAAAGGCCGTAAACGAAATCATCGACCACATAACAGCCAGAATCAGGATGCGGGTTTTTAATGAGAATCCGTTTTTTACACCTTTCAGATACATGCCGGTCAACCGGTTGTTTTCGAGCTTGGCGTACAGGCGACCGGAGCTTCTTGCATACAAAAAACCCGTCAATAAAATAAACGGGGTCGTTGGCAATCCCGGGGTTACAAGCCCCAGTAAACCTAAACATAAACTGATTGTTCCTCCTATTATATATAGGTATTTTTTCATCGGGAATTTAATAATTCTATGGAATAATGTGCTAATATGCTAATGTGTTGATGTGTTGATGTGTTGATGTGTTGATGTGCTGATGTGCTGATGGCGCAAAGCGACAACAAATTCATTATTTTCAAATGTGCTGATGTGCTAATATGCTAATGTGCTGATGGCGCAAAGCGACAACAAATTCATTATTTTCAAATGTGCTAATGTGCTAATATGTTGATGTGCTGATGGCGCAAAGCGACAACAAATTCATTATTTTCAAATGTGCTAATGTGCTAATATGCTAATGTGCTGATGGCGCAAAGCGACAACAAATTCATTATTTTCATTAGCATATTAACATATTAGCACATCAGCATATTAGCACATCAGCACATCAGCATATTAGCACATCAACACATCAGCAGCACATCAACCAATTGCCACATTCTCCAATTGGCGAATCCCTATCTTCTGCGCCTCCTTATCGAGGTATGCTTCCAGGGCGCTTCCTTTCGGAATCTCATTCAGCAGCACAATTTCGGCAATCTCATCTTCGAGGTGAGTTTGGATAGCCCTTCGGAGAGGACGTGCACCAAACTGAACATCGTAGCCTTTTCCGGCGATAAAGTCTTTTGCGTCATCGTTCAGAATCAGGGTATAGCCAAGTTCCGACACGCGTTTATAGAAATCCTTCAGCTCAATGTCGATAATCTTAAATATCGACTCCTTGCTCAACTGGTCGAAGATGATAATGTCATCAATACGGTTCAGAAATTCGGGCGAAAAAGTTTTGTTCAAGGCTTTTTGCAAAACGCCTCTCGAGTGTTCATTTTCATGTCCTTTCACAAATTCGGCCTGAAATCCTATTCCTTTGCCAAAATCTTTCAGCTGGCGTGTTCCCACATTCGAGGTCATTATCAGAATGGTGTTCTTGAAATCGACTTTTTTGCCCAAACTGTCGGTCAAATGACCTTCGTCCAGCACCTGCAACAGGATATTGAACACATCGGGATGTGCTTTCTCTATTTCGTCGAGTAAGACCACCGAATAGGGTTTGCGTCTCACTTTTTCGGTCATCAAGCCACCTTCTTCGTATCCTACATATCCCGGAGGCGCTCCTACCAACCTCGACACGGTGAATTTTTCCATATATTCACTCATATCAATGCGAATCAGCGCATCGGCAGAATCAAACAATTGTTCGGCTATTTTTTTCGCCAAATGGGTTTTACCCACTCCCGTAGGGCCCAGGAACATAAATGTGCCAATGGGCTTGTTTGGCTCTTTCAGCCCTACCCTGTTGCGGCGAATGGCTTTCACTATTTTATCCACCGCTTCGTCCTGACCGATGACCGCCTTTTTCAGGTTGTCTTTCATACCCAGAAGTTTCAGGGTTTCGGCTTCGGCAATTCGTTGAACCGGAATACCTGACATCATGGCAACAACTTCTGCCACTTTTTCCTCATCCACAATCTGGGGCTGTTCTTTCAGCTGTTTTTCCCAGTTGTTTTCTTCCTGCTCCAAGCGTATCATCAGCTGGCGCTGCTTATCGCGGAAACTGGCTGCCAGCTCGTATTTCTGGGCTTTCACGGCTTCCGTTTTCTTTTCCAGAATGCCGCTCATCTCATTTTCAAGTTCCTCGATAACGGGCGGAACTTTTATGTTTGAGATATGCATCCGCGCACCCGATTCATCCAAGGCATCAATCGCCTTATCGGGGAAATTCCGGTCGGTGATGTAGCGGTCGGTGAGCTTCACGCAAGCTTCCAGGGCATCATCGGTGTATTTCACGTTGTGATGTTCTTCGTAACGGCTTTTGATGTTGTTGAGTATCTGCAAAGTTTCATCGGCAGTTGTAGGAGCCACTATCACTTTTTGGAAACGGCGTTCCAAAGCGCCGTCTTTTTCTATGCCTTTGCGGTATTCGTCCAGGGTTGTTGCGCCGATACACTGTATTTCGCCACGGGCCAAAGCCGGTTTCAGCATATTGGCGGCATCCAGCGAACCTGTTGCTCCTCCGGCGCCCACAATGGTGTGAATTTCGTCGATGAAAAGGATAATATTGGGATTTTTCAGCAGTTCGTTCAGTATGGCTTTTATGCGTTCCTCAAACTGTCCGCGGTACTTGGTTCCGGCCACAACTGAAGCCATATCCAGCGATATAACGCGCTTGTCGAACAGCAAACGGGAAACCTTTTTCTGGGTAATCCGCAGCGCAAGTCCTTCCACGATGGCCGATTTGCCGACCCCCGGTTCGCCTATCAATATCGGGTTATTTTTCTTCCGTCGGCTCAGGATTTGCGCCAAGCGTTCAATTTCCTTTTCACGCCCGACAATCGGGTCGAGTTTGTTTTCCGAAGCGGCCTTTGTCATGTCCGTCCCAAAATTGTCCAGTACCGGCGTATCTGTCGCCTGACGTGTTTGGGTATTCACATTCTGAGACGATTTGTTGTTTACTACGTCTTCATCATCTTCCTCGTCGTCGGTGAAGCCTGCACCCATTCGGGGCGTTTCCGGCTTGTCGCGATTTATATTCATATTATTAATGTACATAAACATACCTGTATAATCTATTCTATAAGTTCGTAATGTTTCGGCTGCAAGATTTTCGTATTCTTTCAGTATGGCAAGCAATAAATGTTCCGAATCGGCTTCAGGACTTTTTGTCAGCCTGGCCTCCAGAATACTTATCCGCAATATTTTCTCCGTATTTCTGGTCATCACAATTTCGTTGCCTTCGTTAGAATCGGTATCTTGCTGCCTCGTTATTTTTATATCAATGTCCTGTTTCAATGCTTCGATATTGACTCCAGAATCAATCAAAGCCTTTATAGCCAGACCTTCTCCGTTACGAAGAATGCCAAGCATCAAATGTTCGGGCCCTAAATAATTATTCTGGAGCCGTCCTGCCTCTTCACGGCTGTAAGCCATGATTTTGCGAACCCGTTGTGTAAAATTATTTTCCATAAAGCTGTCCTCCTTTTTTTATTTGATGTTTATACGCCAAATAAAAGACTTTAAACAATCTAAATCACCTGTTCGTATATTACAACAGCAAAAACAATGCCATGATAAATACGCCAAATTTCAAGATTTTACATAAGAAAGTTGTCCCCAAACACGAGGCATACGTTGTAAAATCAGAGTAAATGTACAACAATCTAAACTATTTTTTATAAATTTGCCCTATAATTATTCCTATCTCATCTCAATAAAAAACGTAAACAATTATTATATAACACATTAGATGGAAAATTCCAAAGCTATAACTTCTGAAATAACATTAGAGGAAATTCAAAATTTTGAAGGTAAATACCCCAAACAGCTATGGTATCTGGCGCTGGTTGAAATGTGGGAACGCTTCACATTCTACGGAATGCGCGCTTTGTTGGCGCTATACATAGCCCACCTTGCCTTGTCGGCCAATTATCAGCCAATGGACAAAGACGAAATGACGCAAAAAGTAGCCAAGTATGAGCAAACTCACAATAGCAAACTCACCGAAGACCATCCGATGTATTACCTGCAAACATCCCAAACAAAAGTTTACAGCGATGCCGAAGCCAGCGCCAATACACAGTACGGACTTATTTTGGCATTCGTATATGCCATGGCATTTGTAGGCGGATTGTTTGCCGACAAAATCTTCGGGTTCCGCCGGTCTGTTTTCTGGGGCGGCGTACTGATGGCTATCGGAACGTTTACGATGGCAATTCCGGGTGAATTTTCCTTTTATCTGGGTGTCAGTATCCTGATTGTCGGCAATGGATTTTTCAAGCCAAACATATCCACTATGGTAGGCGCCTTGTATAAAAAAGATGACTCGAGACGTGATGCAGGTTTCTCATTATTCTACATGTCCATTAATGTAGGTGCACTGCTCAGCGGGCTGATTATAGGCTATATTGGAACCACCATTAGCTGGTCGTTGGGATTTGCATTATCCGGCATATTCATGTTACTAGGATTATTCGTTTTCCACTTCACTCAACGCAAACTGGGACCCATTGGTTTGGCTCCCAATCCCGAAAAACTGAAAGAAAAGAAATTCGGCATATCCAAAGGCATCCTGATTCATGCAGCATCCCTGCTATTTATCCCATTCTTTTGGGTAATGGTATCTCAGCCTATGAATATCGACATGTCGTGGTTGCTTGGAGGAACCGAAACAATGGCTTTTAAAGATATATTTATGATTGCCATTGCTATCCTTGTCCTAGGGTTCTTGGTTGTAACACTGTTTAAGGTGAGCAAAGAGGAGCTCGGGAAAATGATAGTGGCCATCGTGCTTATCTTGTTCTCTGTCTTGTTCTTCTCGTTTTTTGAACAAGGAGGCGGTTCGCTCAACTTCTTTGCCGAAGGAAACGTAAACGGGCACGGCCTTCCGATGGCCATGGTGAACAATTCCATCAATCCCCTGTGGGTCATTATCTTCGCCTACCTGTTGGGCTTGCTTTGGATAGGATTGAGCAAACGAAAAATGGAACCGAATACAGTAGTTAAATTCAGTTTGGGATTTATATTTCTGGGATTGGGATTTTTTGTTTTTTTCCTAAGTCGCAATTTTGCAACATCCGACGGGTTTACTCCTCTTTGGTCGTTTTTATTTGCTTACCTGATTATTTCGATTGGCGAACTTTGCCTGTCGCCCATTGGTCTGTCGATGATAACACGCCTGACGCCGACCCGCCTTCACGGAGTAATGATGGGTACCTGGTTTCTGGCCAGCGCCTACGGACAATACGGAGCCGGTATGATAGGCTCGATACTGGCCAAAGTTGACGAAACCATCGCCAACCCCACCAACGTGGATAAACTGATTGAATACACCAACGGCTATTACAGCATAGCCATTGTAGCGATAGGCGCAGGTGTCGTATTGTTGGTAGTATCTCCGGTGTTGAATAAGATAATGAAGAGATGAACCCCCTAAATCCCCCTACGGGGGAGTTCGGAAGCCTCCCCTACGGGGAGGTTGGGAGGGGCTTTGCATTTATTTCCTGTACTTGTTGCCCGAATCTTCTTCCAGCATATTAACGTAGGATTTGTAGCGGCTTTCGCTGATGTAATGGTCGGCGACAGCTTCACGCACCGCACAACCGGGCTCGGTGAGGTGAATACAGTTATTGAAGCGGCATTTATCCGAGAACTGGAATATGTCGCGAAAATAGTGGTATATTTCTTCGGGCTTCATATCCACTACGCCGAATCCTTTTATCCCCGGCGTGTCGATAATGTAGCCGCCCGAAGGCAGTTCCAGCATTTCGGAAAAAGTAGTGGTGTGCATCCCCTTGGCGTGGTATTCGGAGATGGCGCCGGTTTTTAGCGTAGCCCCGGGAATCAGGGAGTTGATGAGCGTTGATTTGCCCACGCCCGAATAACCGGAAAACAGGGTAATCCTGTTCGTTATTCGTTCGGTTAATGCATCCAGCCCCTCTTTGTTAAGCGCCGATATTTTCAGGCAGGGATAGCCGATGTATTCGTACATGTTTATCAGGGCATCCATGTATTCAAGCTCCTCGGCGTTGTACAAATCCACTTTATTGAAAACCAGATTCACAGGCACACGATAAGCCTCGGCAGAAGCCAGAAAACGGTCGATAAAAATAGTGGAAGTCTCTGGGTGGCTGATGGTTACAATCAGCAGGCATAAATCGAGATTGGCCGCAATAATGTGCGATTGCTTCGATAGATTGGGCGATTTCCGGATAATGTAATTCCGGCGCTCCTCTATTTCGGTGATAAAAGCAGTACCTTCGTTATTAATCACAATATCCACCCTGTCGCCCACAGCAACCGGATTGGTGCTCTTGATACCCCGTAAGCGGAAGTTCCCCTTTATCTTGCATTCGATAAAGCGGTCATCATCCGTTCGGACAAGGTACCAACTGCCTGTGTTTTTTATGACTAAACCCATCATGAGAATTGAGAATTGAGAGTTGAGAAATAACGTTCGCCCTTAGGCAACTACGAACACATTGGCTGGGGGTTGTCTAAAAAAAAAGACTGTCATCCCGTGCTTGACACGGGATCTCCCGAGTAAACGTGCAATGATTATCAGGGGATTGCAGGTCGGATCCCGCAATGACAAATGGTATTTTATGTTCATCACCGTAGGGGCGCGATTAATCGCGCCCCTGCAACATTAACCATTGACCGCTAACCATTAACCACCAAAGATTCAAACGGTTAAAATTTCCCTCTCCTTTGCGGCAAAAAGCTCGTCTATTTTCTTTATGTATTTGTCGTGCACCTTTTGCATCGAAGTTTCGGCATCTTTTGCTACGTCTTCGGGCGTTCCATCCTTTACGGATTTCTTGAATGCATCAATCGCTTCACGGCGTGCATTCCGGACGCTGATTTTTGCGTCTTCGGCTTCCTGCTTCGATTGTTTAACCAGGGCTTTACGCCGTTCTTCGGTGGGGGTAGGAATCGATAAGCGGATAATTTCGCCATTGTTTTCGGGCGTAATACCTACATCCGAATCCATAATCGCTTTCTCAATGTCCCTTATCAGCGACTTTTCCCAAGGCTGAATAACGATGGTTTTAGCATCGGGCGTATTTATCGAAGCCACGCCGGAGAGCGGCGTAAGACTCCCATAATAGTCGAGCTTGATGCCATCCAATATACGGGGATTCGCTTTCCCGGCACGGATATGCGCCAAGGATTCTTCCAAAAATTCAACGGCAGACTGCATTTTCGATTCTGCACTTTTTTCAATGTCTTTTATTTCGGCCATATATATTTAGTTTTAAAGTTCAAGGTTCAACAGCCCCCTAATCCCCCGTAGGGGGACTTTGAAAGCCTCCCCTGCGGGGAGGTTGGAGGGGCTACTCCCACTCAATCGTTGCCGGCGGTTTGGACGAAATATCGTAAACAACGCGGTTGACGCCTTTTACTTTATTGATGATTTCGTTCGACACCTTTGCCAGAAACTCGTACGGAAGGTGCGCCCAATCGGCTGTCATGGCATCGGTGGATGTTACGGCGCGAAGGGCTATGGTGTAATCGTATGTCCGCTCGTCGCCCATCACCCCAACCGAGCGCACGGGAAGCAGGATTGTTCCGGCCTGCCAAACTTGGTCGTAGAGGTGATAATCGTTGAGCATTTGCATGTATATATCGTCGGCATTCTGCAATATTTCTACTTTTTCGGCAGTAATATCGCCCAATATGCGGATGCCCAATCCGGGACCCGGGAAGGGATGGCGCTTAATCAAATGTTCCATCATACCCAGTTCGAGACCTACGCGCCGCACTTCGTCCTTGAAGAGCAAACGGAGGGGCTCCACCAGTTTCAACTTCATGGTATCGGGCAATCCACCCACATTGTGGTGCGACTTAATAACCGTTCCGGTGATGGACAGCGACTCAATAATATCGGGATAAATGGTTCCTTGTCCGAGCCATTTGATGTCTTTTAGCTTGTGCGCCTCTTCGTCAAACACATCAATAAATCCTTTGCCTATAATCTTGCGTTTTTGTTCGGGGTCGGTTACTCCGGCCAGCGCCTTGTAGAATTTATCTTTGGCATTCACCCCAATAACGCTTAATCCGAGGTGCTCGTAATCTTTCAGTACTTTCTCAAACTCATTTTTGCGCAACAATCCGTGATCGACAAAAATACAGGTCAGGTTTTTACCTATCGCCTTGTTCAGCAGCACCGCCGTAACCGACGAATCCACGCCACCCGAAAGCGCCAGAATAACCTTGTCGTCGCCCAGTTGCTTTTTCAATCCGGCAACCGTACTTTCGATGAACGACACCGGCGACCAATCGCGTTTGCAACCGCAACTGTTGAGGAAATTGCTCAGCAGTTTTGTTCCGTCTGTGGTATGAAACACTTCGGGATGAAATTGCACTCCCCATGTTTTTTCGCCTTTTATTTTGTATGCCGCCGCTTTCACGTCGTTTGTGCTGGCGATGATTTCAAAATTTTCGGGCAATTGGGTGATTGTATCTCCGTGCGACATCCAAACCTGCGAACCAACCGCTATTCCGTCAAAAAGTTCGTTTTTTTCGATGCTTGCCAAATGGGCGCGGCCATACTCGCGCGAATCGCCTTTTTCGACTTTTCCGCCCGATGTATGCGCCAAAAACTGTGCGCCGTAGCAAATTCCCAAAACAGGATATTTGCCTCTGATTTCGCTCAAATCGGCCTGAAAGGCATCTTTATCGTTTACCGAAAATGGGCTTCCCGAAAGAATAACCCCTTTCACGGCGCTGTCATCCTTGGGGAATTTGTTATAAGGTACGATTTCGCAATAGGTATTTAAGTCCCTCACCCGTCGCCCAATCAGCTGAGTGGTTTGCGACCCGAAATCAAGAATAATAATCTTCTCCTGCATAAATTTAGTTGATATGGTTTAACGCGCTGTAAAGATATAAAAAATATGCCAATGTGCCAATGAGAATAATATGCCAATGTGAATAGCACAGGAGATTGCGGGTCGGATCCCGCAATGACAAGGCGTTCTTCTCCCCTCTCCAAAGTGGAGAGGGGCTGGGGGTGAGGAGTATTGGTCGAGGCACGCCACGCCCCTACATTATTCACATCAGCACATCAACACATCAACACATCAGCACATTTGGAAATTACCCCAGCAAATCCGGTCGCAATCTTTTTGTTCGTTCGATGGCTTCGTTCAGTTTCCATTCATCTATTTTTTGCTGATGCCCCGACAACAGGATTTCGGGTACTGTCCAGCCTTTGTATTCCGATGGGCGGGTATATACGGGCGGAGCCAGCAGGTTATCCTGAAAAGAATCGGACAAGGCCGATTGTTCGTCGCCAATAGCGCCCGGAATAACGCGCACGATGGCATCGGCTATCATGGCGGCCACCAGCTCGCCACCGGTAAGCACAAAGTCGCCGATGGATATTTCTTTGGTTATCAGGTGTTCGCGTATGCGGTAATCAATGCCTTTGTAGTGGCCGCAGAGGATGATTATGTTATTGAGCGACGACATGGTATTGGCCATTTTCTGGTTGAATTGCTCTCCATCGGGGCTGGTGAAAATAACCTCGTCATAGCGCCGTTGGCTCTTCAGGAAGGAGATGACGTTATCGACCGGTTCAATCTGCATCACCATACCGGCCTCGCCGCCAAACGGATAATCATCCACGCGGCGATGCTTGTCGGTGGTGTAGTCGCGGAGATTGTGGATGTATATCTCTGCCAGGCCTTTATCCTGCGCCCTTTTCAGTATGGAGCAATTGACTGCTCCCTCAATCATTTGTGGCAATACGGATATTATATCAATTCTCATTAGTTGGTAATTTTTTTAGAAACTGCCCAAAACTAAAAGAGGCTGCTGTTCAGGCAACCTCTTTCTTTATAGCTACATGCCTTAATTTCAGGCTTCTTTTGCTTTTTTCTTCTTTTCTTCTCTTTCCAGTATTTCGTATGCCACAGGAGCAGCAACGAACAACGATGAATAAGTACCGATAATTACGCCAATGAACAAGGCAAAGGTGAAGCTGCGGATTGTATCGCCACCCAAGATGAAAATACACAATACCACCACTAAGGTAGTGAGTGTTGTATTAAGGGTACGGGTGATGGTTGTATTCAAGGCTTCATTCATTGTGGTAAGCGAGTCGCGTTTCGGATACAGATGTCTGTATTCGCGAACACGGTCGAAGATAACCACCGTATCATTGATAGAGTACCCGATAACCGTCAGTATCGCAGCAATAAAGGTCTGGTCAACTTCCATCGAGAACGGCATAATCTTGTGGAGGAATGAATAGAAGAATATAACGAGTATGGCATCATGTGCTACCGAAGCAAACGTACCTATTGAGAACGCTATATCGCGGAACCGGATTAAAATGTACAGGGACATGCTTAACAGGGCGGCAATAACAACCCAGAAAGCGCTGGTTATCATATCTTCGGCAACGCTAGGCCCTACTTTTTGCGAACTTTGTACATAACTGTTGATAGATGTTCCTTCCTTTATGTAATCTTTCAGAGCAACATCAAACTTGTCCGTAATTTCCTGTTCTACATTATCGCCATTGTCTGCAATCTTGTAGTTTGTAGTGATACGCACCTGATTGCTCGAGCCAATAGTTATGACGCGCACGGTTGAACCTTCAAATTCGGTAACCAATGCTTGCTCGATGTCGGTAGTATTTACCGGTGCATCAAACCGTACAACATAATTGCGTCCTCCGGTAAAGTCGATACCGGTATTCAGCCCGAGTGTAAACAAAGATACTATACCGGCTACTATTATCGCAGCCGAAAGCATATAAGCGCCCTTTCGCATACCAAGGAAATTAATCTTGGTGCCAAGCAACAAGTTTTTGCTGATTGGCGTGCAGAAAGGAAGATTAAGCAATTTACCTTTCGAGAATGCATATTCGTATACAACACGTGTCATGAACACGGCTGTAAAGAACGAGGCAATAATACCAATCATCAATGTGATGGCAAATCCTTGTATTGGGCCTGTACCGAAATAGATAAGGATACTGGCAATAATAATAGTGGTAAGATTGGAGTCGAAGATAGCCGAGAATGCGTGTTTATAACCATCCATCACGGCAGCCCTGACGGCTTTACCGGCACGCAATTCCTCCCGTGTTCGTTCGTAAATAAGCACGTTGGCATCCACAGCCATACCGAGGGTTAACACAAGACCGGCAATACCGGGCAAAGTCATTACGGCTCCAAACGAAGCCAGAGCGCCCGCCGTAAAGAACAAGTTGAGGAGCAAGGCGCCATTGGCAATCATACCGGATATAAAGCCGTAGATGAGACACATATAAGCCATCAACAAAATCAAGGCAATGATAAACGAAATCAAGCCTGCATTAATCGCTTCTTGTCCCAACGAAGGCCCTACTATATCTTCCTGAACGATACGAACGCCGGCTTTCATTTTACCCGACTTCAGCACGTTTTCCAAGTCTTTTGCTTCATCCACCGTAAAGCTTCCTGTGATTTGCGAGCTACCGCCTTCGATTTTATCATTCACGTTTGGTGCGGAATACACGTACCCGTCCAAAACAATTGCAATCGCTTTGCCCACTTCGGAGCCTGTGATGGTTGCCCATCTCTTGGTTCCGGCCGGGTTCATCTGCATACTTACACCCCAGGCCGAGCCTTTTTGTGTTTGGTCGGCTTTGGCCGAAACAACTACTTCTCCGTCGAGCGCAGGACCTTTTTTAGTACCGTCGCCACGCAAGGCATACAATTGGTAGAAGAATTCTTTCGAGTCAACGGCTTTGAAACCCCATCTAAATTTCAGATCGCTCGGATAAACATCCTTGTACCTGTTCAGGATGTAGTTTACGGTTGCTGTATCGTTGCTGTGAACGAGAGCAATAGCCGCTCCACCGATACTTCTATAATACTCTTCCTGAACCTTAAATTGTTGAGGAGTAGCGAAATATTCCACAAACGCCTTCCGGTAGGGATGAGCGCCAACTTCTTCAACAGCAACTTGTTCGATGCCTGTTGTGTCGGTTACTGTAGTTACCGAGTCGATTTTATTTGTTGCAGCCAAAACCTCAACGGTTTTTTGGTTGATGTCGGACAAATATTGTTGTATATCCTGACTGCTGTATGTTTTCCAAAACTCAAGGTTTGCGCTACCTTGCAAGAGTTTTTTCACACGTTCGGGTTCTTTAATACCCGGAAGCTCGATTAATATACGTTCGGCGCGCTCCAATTTCTGAATATTGGGAGCAACGACCCCGAAACGGTCGATACGTGTGCGCAGTACTTCAAACGAAGCATCGGCCACACTTTGCAATTCCTTGTTAAGAACTGACCTTACTTTGGCATTGTCATCATTCGGGTTAATCTGGTCTCTCAGTTTTGAACTGAAAACAGAAGCCAGTTTACCGGAAGGATTGTTAGCCTGATACTTTTCGATGAAAAGAGTGATATAGTCTTTATTACTACCTTTAAGATTTTCGTTCGATGCTTGTTGCAAAGCGGTAATAAACTGTTGGTCGTCTTCATTTCCTAAAGTACGGATTACAGCTGCTGCATCTATTTCCAAGATAACATTCATACCGCCTTTGAGGTCTAATCCAAGCCCGATTTCTTTTTCACGGCACTCTTTTAATGTATAGCCCAACCATACTCTTTCGGTTGCCAATGAGTCTAAATACTGACTTTCCAGTTCAAGATTACCATTTGCATATTCTTTGGCTGTGCTTTCGTAGTGTCGGGTTACAAAAGTAAACGACAGGTAAAAACAACAAACCAACGTTAAAGCAACGGCAAAAATCTTTACAAATCCCTTGTTTTGCATTTTTAGATTTTACTTAATTTATAATTATTGTTTATTTATTTGATTAATTCTCAGTCGATTAGCATGATTAACACAAAGAAGCAGATTTGAGTTATGGTTCAAATCCACATGCATTTATGTGCTTACACGCACCTACGAGCCTGCAAATATAATCTTTTTATCTTTTTAATCGAAAAAATGCCGGAATATATTTGAATGAAATGTGAAAAAGTAATTCGCAAATGAGAATAATGGAACTTGCAGGAGCGAATCATTATTCGCCCAATACACAAATATTGTGCAATCGGGCGAAAAATATTTCGCCCCTACATTGAACGTTGAACTTCGTTACCCGTTAATCAGGGAAATTCCCGCCCAAACGGCAAAAATACCCCCGATTATGCTGATTGCCGTGTATAATATGGCCATCAACGGGCAATTGTTTTGAAAAAGGGTTAAGTTTTCGAGCGCAAAGGTCGAAAATGTGGTATATCCGCCACAGAAACCGGTTACAAGCAGCAACTTCATGTTCGGACTAATTGGGAGCTGGGAAGTCAACAAGCCGGTGAACAGCCCGATAAGGAAACAGCCCAGCAGATTAACTCCCAAGGTTGCCAGCGGAAAGTTTCCCCAATAATATCTGGCCGTCAATACCGAGGTCAAGTAGCGTAAAATACTACCCGCACCACCGCCAAGACCCACAATAAGAATTTGCTTTATCATAATACTCCTTAGTAATAAGACCCCAAATGTATGAATAATGTGGCAAATTGCCAACATGCTAATGGGAATAATGAGGATGCAATGTGCTAATTGGCGCAAAGCGACAAAAACACTGCCATTTGCGGGCTCAGTCCCGCAATCCCCCGGACGCGACCCCAACCCCGTGCATTGCACAACCTTTCAGTAGAGACGTGGCGCGTTTAATGGTTGAACTTGAAACCTTGAACCTTTTTGAAGTTTCGTTAACGATTTGTAAAAACCGCATTCATAGACAACTATTTCCTGTTTACTTTTGTTTTAATAACAGAAAGGAGCCAATAGCATTTAAGTTTCTTTTTAAAGGAAAAATAGCCATGAAAACAAGAATGAATCTTCGGAAGAATCGGATTTTGTATCGTGTTGACCCTAAGAAGTTGTCGATAAGGATATTTAATAAAATTTATTCGTTCAACAGGCAGATTAGAATATCTACCCGCGAAAAAGCTCAGTTGGAGGAGGATGAGAAATTGGAGATATTTTCCAGCGACACGTTCCCTGTAGAGTTTGGCGGAATCTGGTACTTTGACTCGGAAGACGAGGCTCTAAATTTTGTGAAAAGACAAATAGGTTTTTAAGTGGTTTTAGTTTTTATAATGAAGTGTGTAAAATGGAGGACAGAACCGGCTCTTTGTAGCCGGTTCTGTTTTTTTATGCCCCGGAAGCAGGAAAACTGAAAAAAAACAGTAAAAATAATTTGCATGTTCTATTTTTTTTATAATTTTGCAAACATAAAAAGAAAAAATAATGACTCAGTTCATAAACACATATTGGTGGTGGCGCTTACAATTTCAACAATCGTGAGTCGGCATTAGGTATGTAATAAAATGAAACTGATTTTTAGAATATAAAAAGCCTATCGTTCTCACGGTAGGCTTTTCTTTTGAGAATACGATTAAAGTAATATAATGAAAAAATTTGCAGTTGATTCTAACGGATTTTATGGAGAATTTGGAGGCGCTTACATCCCCGAAATTCTTTACGACAATGTCGAAAATCTAAAAAACGCCTATCTGGCAATATTGAACGACCCTTCGTTTCAGAAAGAGTATCGCGATTTGCTTCGCGATTATGCAGGTCGGCCTTCGCCATTGTATCCGGCAAAAAGATTATCGGAAAAATACGGTTGCAGGATTTACCTGAAACGCGAAGACCTCAACCACACAGGCGCTCATAAAATAAACAACACAATAGGCCAGATATTGCTGGCGCAACGCATGGGAAAAACCCGCATCATTGCCGAAACAGGCGCCGGACAACACGGCGTGGCCACCGCAACAGTCTGCGCACTGATGAACCTGGAATGTGTTGTTTACATGGGAGCAACCGATGTAGAACGCCAGAAACTGAATGTACAGAAAATGGAGATGCTGGGAGCAACAGTGGTGCCCGTTACCAGCGGAAATATGACCCTGAAAGATGCCACCAACGAAGCCATCCGCGACTGGTGTTGCAACCCGGCGGATACGCATTATATTATAGGCTCCACCGTTGGGCCGCATCCCTACCCCGATATGGTGGCACGCCTGCAAGCCATAATCAGCGAAGAAATCCGTTGGCAGCTGCTGGAAAAAGAAGGACGCGAAAATCCCGATTACCTTATTGCCTGCGTGGGCGGTGGCAGCAATGCCGCAGGAACAATTTACCACTACCTGGACGAACCGGACGTGAAGATAATTCTGGCCGAAGCCGGTGGAAAAGGCGTTGATTCGGGCGAATCGGCAGCCACCATCCATCTGGGACGGTTGGGTATCATACACGGCAGCAAAACACTGATTATGCAGTCGGAAGACGGACAAATAGAGGAGCCTTACTCCATTTCGGCAGGGCTCGATTACCCGGGTATTGGCCCCATGCACGCACACCTGGCAAAAACAGGGCGCAGCGAAGTGCTGGCCATTGACGACGACGAAGCGATAGCAGCAGCCTTTGAACTGACAGCCCTGGAGGGAATTATTCCGGCCATTGAATCGGCACACGCATTGGGCGTGCTTGGCAAGAAGAAATTCAAGAAAGAAGACGTGCTGGTCATCTGCCTCTCGGGACGAGGCGATAAGGATATGGAAACGTATATAAAAGTAGCCCCCTAATCGACTTTAAAAGCCTCAGCCCCTCCAAACCTCCCCGTAGGGGAGGCTATTAAAGTCCCCCTGCGGGGGATTTAGGGGGCTGGGAGATTGGAGAGGCTGTTATTAATAATTATAATGATATGAAATACAAAATTCAAACCAAAACAGAAAAATTGCTGGCAGACTTACAGACGCCTGTCGGAATTTACTTGAAAATAAGGGATTTATATCCCGAATCGGCATTGTTGGAAAGTTCCGATTACCATGCGGGAGAAAATAGCTTTTCGTTTATCGGCTTAGACCCAATAGCCCGTTTTAAAGTTTCTAAGGGGCTTATAACCAAACAGTACCCCGATGAAAAAACAGAAGAGTACCAGCTAAAAGATTCGGCCAGGCTGACAAAAGAGTTCCAGCAATTCATCTACGATTTTGAGGTGAAAGGCGATAACCCCGAAGGCATTAATGGCTTTTTCGGCTATACTTCGTACGATGGCATACAGTATTTTGAGGATGTTGACCCCGTCAATAACAAACTGGGGAA
Source organism: Viscerimonas tarda (assembly GCF_054601255.1). NCBI lineage: Bacteria > Pseudomonadati > Bacteroidota > Bacteroidia > Bacteroidales > Dysgonomonadaceae > Viscerimonas > Viscerimonas tarda. The sequence goes on from NZ_BAAHWV010000015.1 coordinate 93,746, forward strand.
TGCAGATATTCCCGAATTTTATTACAATCTCTACCGCTTCATTATCATCGTCAACCACATCAAAAACGAATTGACCATTGTAGAAAACGTTCTCGACGGCGACAGCTCAAAGATGGACGATTTAATCTCCGTTCTCAACAACAACAATGTGGCGACCTATTCGTTTGAAGCCATTGGAACCGAAGCCTCTTTCGTGAGCGACGAAGAACATATCGAGATGATAAAAAAAGGCATCGCCCATTGCAAGCGGGGCGATGTATTCCAGATAGTTCTTTCGCGCTGCTTCACCCAGCAATTCAAGGGCGACGAATTTAATGTGTATCGCGCCCTGCGTTCCATAAATCCTTCCCCCTACCTGTTTTTCTTCGATTTTGGCTCGTTTCGCGTATTCGGCTCATCGCCCGAAACACATTGCAAGGTGATAAAAGGAAAAGCGTATATCGACCCAATAGCCGGCACCTATTTCCGAACAGGAGACGACGAAAAAGACCGTATTTTATCGGAAAACCTGCTGAAAGACGAAAAGGAAAATGCCGAGCACGTGATGCTGGTTGATTTGGCGCGCAACGATTTAAGCCGCAACTGCCACGATGTGAAGGTTGAATTTTACAAAAATGTGCAGTTCTATTCGCATGTCATCCATTTGGTTTCGCGCGTAAGCGGAATTGTAAACGAGGGAGTGAACAACATTGACTTATTTGCCGACACATTTCCGGCAGGCACCTTGTCGGGCGCACCCAAAATACGCGCCATGCAACTCATTCGCGACATCGAAAAAATGATGCGCGGCGTATATGGCGGCTGCATCGGCTACATCGGATTCAATGGCGATTTGAACCAGGCTATTACAATCCGTACATTCCTGAGCAAAAACAATACGCTTTACTATCAGGCAGGAGGAGGAATTGTCTCCAAATCGAATCCCGAAACAGAAGTGATGGAAGTGAAAAATAAACTGGGCGCTTTGAAAAAGGCCGTAGATATGGCTGAAACAATAAGCAAATAAAAATTATGAAAATACTGATATTAGACAATTACGATTCGTTTACTTACAACCTGGTGCATCTTGTCAAAGCCTTGGGCTACAACGATGTGGACGTATATAGGAACGACAAGATAGCGCTGGAAGACATCGAAAAGTACGATAAGATAATCCTGTCTCCGGGGCCGGGCATTCCGTCCGAAGCGGGTTTATTGCTGGATGTTATAAAAAAATATGCACCCTGCAAACCTATCTTGGGCGTTTGCTTGGGACATCAGGCAATAGGCGAAGCCATGGGAGCCAAACTTATCAACCTCGAAGATGTTTACCACGGCGTATCGAGTAAAATCAACATTATAAACCCCTCCTATCTGTTTGATAACCTGGCCGGTACAATAGAAGCCGGACGTTATCATTCGTGGATTGTCGATTCAAAGGACTTGCCCGGTTGCTTTCGGGTTACGGCAGTAGATGCTTCGGGGCAAATAATGTCCATCTCTCATAAAGAGTACGATGTACACGGAGTTCAGTTTCATCCCGAATCGGTATTAACCGCCGATGGAGCTACAATCGTTAATAATTTTTTAAACCATCAATAAGCAGAAAACAAATTCATTATTTATGCTAAGGACTGATTTATCAAAACGAATATACGGACTGGACATACTGAGGTCTATAGCCATTCTGTGTGTTTTATTGGGGCATACTTACAGTTATTTAGAATGGAAAGACATAGAGCCTGTTTTTGATATATTTACCCGGGATGGTGTTACTATATTTTTTGTTCTCAGCGGTTTTTTGATAGGTGGGATCTTAATAAAAACAATTGATAATGAAAAATTTACAATTAAATCATTAACCAAGTTTTGGATAAACAGATGGCTAAGGACTTTGCCACCCTATTATTTTGTCCTGATATTGTTATTGGTTGTTGTTTACGCCTTCAATCTGGGTTTAAAACCAAGTAACCTGACAACCTCACAACTACTCAGTTACTTCGGTTTTCTACAAAATTTCCGAACACCTCATTATGGATTTTTTTTAGAATCGTGGAGTTTATGTGTTGAGGAGTGGTTTTACTTAATAGTTCCTGTTAGCCTATTTATTTTGCATAGATTGTTCCGCTTTAAGGCCAAAACAGCTATTGCCTTAACTGTCGTTATAATAATCTTATCGACCAATCTGCTACGATTATATAGAATATACTATGGCATTCCGTTAGATTATCATCAAGTAGTTATGCGGCTCGATAGTCTTATGTATGGTGTATTGGGGGCATACCTCATCCACTACTACAGTGATTTTTGGAATAAATATATAAAAACAGGACTAATAATAGCTGCCATACTCTTTGTTGCCCAAGCATTGTTTGGGTATTGTAGCGCTTCCGGCCCATCAGCCGTAGTACACACAATTGTTAGCGACATACAACACAGTATAGTCCCAATTATAGTGCTATTGGCGCTGCCCTATCTATCGTCGATAAAAAAAGGTGATGGCTTTGTCTATCGTTTTTTTAGCTATACAAGTCTGATTTCGTATTCTTTGTATTTACTTCATGCCACATTTATAAAATATATTATTGTCGAAAACTTTAGCTCTTAAGTAAGTGTTCATAATTAGTTTGTATAAAATATTTAGTTTGTCTTTCCGTTCTAGTATGGTATATACAATTAGGAATGGGAAAGATAAAGAAACTGGAATTAACAGTTGCCCAGCGAGGGCAA
>NZ_BAAHWV010000016.1:0-79602 GCF_054601255.1 Viscerimonas tarda
AGTTGCCCTCGCTGGGCAACTGTTAATTCCAGTTTCTTTATCTTTCCCATTCCTAATTGTATATACCATACTAGAACGGAAAGACAAACTAAATATTTTATACAAACTAATTATGAACACTTACTTATGTTTTTTATCTTTTATTAAAGATAAAATTCAGTCCTTGAGATGTGTAGTGTTTAAATTTAGTATCGGAAGAAATAAGCGGTATTTTATCGGATATGGCTTGCGCTATAATAATGTGGTCGTTTGGGTCTTTATGGCCATAGGCAGGAGATAGCCGTGCATATTCCGTTAGATGTTCTATAGTTAATGGCTTGATTTCATATTCTAGAAACTTTACAGCAGCAAACAAGCCACGTACGACTTATATTTTAAATGCCGCAAATCGCCCTCTTTATAGAGTAGAATAAGTTCACGTATGGAAGTTGTAGATATATATATAATATTTTCAGGGTCAAACAATATATCGCGTACTTTTCGGTCTATTTCGTCAATACTCCCAAGCAAGAAGACCGTAATATTGGTGTCTATGTAATACCTCATTTCAACACCGCTTTCATGTTTACTATTTCGAGAATACCATGAGGATTCAATTCCCAAAACAATTCCAGTTTAGATTTTTTCCTTTCTACCTTCGAAGCTTCGGCCTTCGTTCCGGATAAGGACAGATTTTTGTTTTTTGGTTTCATGTTGTTTGGTTTTTAGTTATCGTTCTACAAAGATAATATTTCAATATTTAATTTCAAAATAGGCTTTAAATTCGTCCAAGGTAAGAATGCTTCCTTTATTTTTTCCCAAAGCTAAAACATTGGATCCGTTTACGCGAGGCCGTAGAAGTAGAGCAGCCTATTAATCTCTGAATTTCTTTTTAATAAAGCGCCGTCCCATGCGGGACTAGACCAGTTTTGCCGGTGATTCAACCCCTTCGATACATGAAAGTATATAATTTCTCCATGGTTTGCCCTGAGTTTAACAGGAAAAAACTTGTCGGATTCATCTAAATAAAATATATTTGCTAAACTATATTTTACAAAAAGTAATATTTTCAATTTAAAAACAACACGTTATGAAACTAAGAAACTTCTTTTGCGCTGCCATTTTAATGGTATCTGCTATCTCTTTCAACTCTTGTTCCGAAATTTTTCCTCCCCAAATCGATTCGCCGGAAGCGTTGGATAAAGTAATTTCCGATTTAACGGAAATCAGTAAAAACTACAACATTATTAGCGCCCGACTGGTGGAAAAAGAAAAATTATCGGGCGACTTTGGGCTTCTTATTCTTGAATTGAGTGATGCAGAAGGAAAACATTACGAACAAAAGGTCTTCTACAACTACTCAAGCGTTAAAAATGAACCCGCCAAAGAAAAAGAAAACCGGCTGTCCTCGTTCAGAAAGAACAAAGAAAAAACAGCAATAAATGTAGTCGGCATTAACAAGGAAAATATTGCCAAGTACGTTGCAGAAGCAAAAACCTTGATACCCGAAGAGTATAAATTTGACTGTGTGGGTGGAATCTTTTTTACTGCCGACGATGATGCCAATCTCCTGCTCAAGCTAACATTGGACATTACAGATAAAAATACCGCAACAAGAATACAAGGACGAAATATCGTTACCGATTACTACGAATTGGAATTTGATGTAGATAAAGATGGTAAGGTTACTTTGAATGAGTAATATTGGATAGAGTTTGTAAGGGGCGGGGTTTATCGCGCCTTTTTTGTGGCATCATGTGTTTAGTTAAACATCGGGGTTTGTGCCATGCTCGGGAGATTGCGGGTCGGAGCCCGCAATGACAGAAAAAACAACGCAGTACAAAAAATAAGGGGCGAACCTGCACGATTCGCCCCTACATTTCATATTCTAAAGAATTTACAACATTAGTCTGCCAATAAAATATCCATAATTTGTACGGCAGCTTTTGTTACCGATGTACCAGGGCCAAAGATACCTGCAACGCCTGCTTTATAGAGGTAGTCGTAGTCTTGTGCGGGAATTACACCTCCGGCAATGACGATAATATCTTCGCGTCCAAGTTTTTTAAGCTCGGCAATAACTTGCGGCACAAGTGTTTTATGACCTGCGGCAAGCGAAGATACGCCAAGCACATTCACATCGTTTTCCACAGCCTGACGGGCAGCTTCTTCGGGAGTTTGGAACAAGGGTCCCATGTCCACATCGAATCCGCAGTCGGCATAACCTGTTGCAACCACTTTCGCTCCACGGTCGTGTCCGTCCTGACCCATTTTAGCGATCATAATACGCGGTTGACGGCCTTGTTTTTTAGCGAATTTCTCAACAAGCTCTTGCGCTTTCTGGAAAGTCGGGTCTTTTTTAGTTTCTGATGAATACACGCCTGATATAGTTCTAATTATTGCTTTATAACGACCTACTACAACTTCGCAGGCATCCGATATTTCGCCCAGTGTTGCGCGAACATGGGCTGCTTCTACTGCAAGTTCCAAGAGGTTTCCTTTTTTAGTTTTAACACATTCGGTGATGGCTTCCAAGGCTTTTTTCACAGCTGCTTCATCTCGTTTCGCTTTCAAGTCCTTCAAGCGTTCGATTTGTTGGCGGCGAACTTCGGTATTGTCCACATCCAGAATATCAATGGGGTCTTCTTTTTCCAACCGGTATTTGTTGATACCGATAATGGTCTGCGTTCCCGAGTCGATACGGGCTTGTGTACGTGCGGCAGCTTCTTCGATACGCATCTTGGGAAGACCGGTTTCGATGGCTTTGGCCATACCGCCCAGTTTCTGTATTTCCTGAATATGCGCCCAAGCTTTGTGCACCAGCTCGTTGGTCATCGACTCGATAAAGTAAGAGCCGGCCCATGGGTCAATTTCCTTGCATATCTGGGTTTCTTCCTGAATGTATATCTGTGTATTACGTGCAATACGCGCCGAGAAATCGGTTGGCAAGGCAATTGCTTCGTCCAAGGCATTGGTATGGAGCGATTGAGTATGACCAAGGGCGGCAGCCATTGCTTCGATACAAGTACGGCCTACATTGTTAAATGGGTCTTGTTCGGTCAACGACCATCCCGATGTTTGGGAGTGCGTACGGAGAGCAAGCGATTTTGGATTTTTTGCGCCAAAGCCCTTTACTATTTTAGCCCACAACAAGCGACCGGCGCGCATTTTGGCAATTTCCATAAAGTGATTCATACCGATTGCCCAGAAAAACGACAAGCGCGGAGCAAAGGCGTCCACATCTATACCGGCATCAATACCTGCTTTCAGGTATTCCATACCATCGGCCAGCGTGTATGCCAACTCAATGTCGGCTGTTGCTCCCGCTTCCTGCATGTGGTAGCCCGAAATAGAAATAGAGTTGAATTTAGGCATCTTCTGAGAAGTGTATTCAAAGATGTCGGCGATAATTTTCATCGAAAATTCGGGTGGATATATATAGGTGTTACGCACCATGAATTCTTTCAATATATCGTTCTGAATGGTTCCGGCCATTTCTTCGAGTTTAGCTCCCTGCTCCAGGCCTGCATTGATGTAGAAAGCAAGAACAGGAAGAACCGCGCCGTTCATGGTCATGGATACCGACATTTGATTCAAGGGGATACCATCGAACAACACTTTCATATCTTCAACAGAGCAAATAGATACACCAGCCTTGCCCACATCGCCTACTACACGAGGATGATCGGCATCGTAGCCACGGTGTGTAGCCAAGTCGAAAGCTACCGAAAGCCCTTTTTGCCCCGATGCGAGGTTACGGCGATAGAAAGCATTCGATTCGCTGGCAGTAGAAAATCCGGCATATTGGCGGATAGTCCATGGACGCATGGCATACATGCCCGAATAAGGTCCACGCAAAAATGGAGGGATACCCGAAGCATAATTCAGCTGCTCCATACCTTCCAAATCTTCTTTTGTGTAAACTGACTTCACAGGAATCAATTCCGGTGTAATCCAGTCGGCTTCGATGCCGTTTTGGGCAGCCCATTCAGCAGCGTTAGTTGCTGCAAAGCCTGCCGATTTGATGTCAATGTTTTTAAAATCAGGTTTCATATTGTTTTGTTTTTTATTTACAAAATAGGGAATAAAATAAATATGGCAACATCCCATACTGCATGGGATACCAAAACCGTCAACAGATTTTTATTCTTCATATAAAGCAGTCCCCAGAATCCTCCGCACACAAGCGCCGCCATAACCAACATAAAGTTGAACGACCAAATGTGTACCAGCGCATATACCAGTGTCGAAATTACGACAGCCGCAATTTCACCTTTCTTGCCGGCCAGTGTCCGCTGGATGTAGCCTCGCCAGAAGATTTCTTCGGCAGGGCCAACCCAAAACAGCAACAGCGATGCCAGGATAACCGGGTTTTGCCCCTCTTTTATGGCATACACATTGCTCACTTGCTTTTCCGAAAAATCGAAGAGCAGCTGGGAGATTTCGTTTCCTGCATAAAATATACCGTACAGTAATGCAGCTGATGCAACACCTGTAATTATATCTTTGGCATTGAACCGGAACTGTTTTTTCCAGTCCTTTGCAAACCTTGCCGAGAGGACAATAAGAATGCCGGCAGACAAGGCCATCACACTCCAGAAGTTGTGAAATACTTTCGTCCACGGCGAAAACATCACAAACCAAAGGGTGGCAGCTATAATTATGGCGATACAGATGCGTTTCATACGATTGCAATTATTAATCCGGTCAGCATGGTCAAACTAAATGCGAGCTGCAACTGTGCTGTGCGTTGGTCTAACATATTGATAGGCGAAGTATCTGCTGCGCTTGCTTTTAGCATCGTTCTGCAATTGCGGACAGCAATCGGAACAGTCAGCCATGTCAGCAAAGTCCATACCGGTAGAATGTGTAATAAAATCATTACAACAACCGCCGAGTAGGTTAAAACCGTCAGCAAGCAATAATGGAATTTCGACATTTTTAAGCCCAACAGTTTGGCGAAAGTTGTAGCTCCTGCTACTTTGTCGCGTTGCATATCGCGCGTATTATTCGCGTGCAAAACATTCACTGTAATAAAGACCTCGGGAAGTGCAACCCCCAAAAATATCCAATCATAATATCCAAGCATCACAAACGAGACTCCCATCGTAATCGAAGGCCCGAAGATGATAAAAATCAGCAAATCGCCCAGTGCGCGGGCTTTCAGCAAGTAGTAGAACACACAAGCTGCCACGCCAATGGCGCCTAGCCAAAGCAATCCGGTACCGGAATAATGAAGTAATATCAATCCTATGGCAATTCCCACAGCTAAAAATATCAAACCAAAAACCAATATCTGCTTCGGTTTGAACAATCCCGATGTGAGCGAAGTAGCTCCGGGGTTTCCCAGTTTATCTATGCCGTTACGATAGTCGTGATAATCGCTGACGAGATTACCGCTCGAATGAAATATAACGGCGCCCAACACAGCCACAGCGCCCAACAACCAATGAGATGCACTTTCGGGGTGTATCCACACGGTGTCGAGCAAGGCTACAAGCGCGGGGCTTAGAGAAACCGGATAGGACCAGGGACGAACTGCTTCTACCCAATCTTTTGGTGTGAGTTTAGTTGTCATAACGCCGAAATCAAATATTCAACAAACTATTGAATTGTTTCAGCGTTTCCAACACATTGCTGCGAACATTGACAAAATGCTCGATGCCTTGAGCTTTCAGGTCGTCGGTGCAGGCAGGTGCGCCGGCCACAACAAACTGTTCTTTTCCTTTTATCAACGCGTAAGCTTCGGGCGCCAAAGCGGCGTATTCGTCATCGCTGGAGCAAAGAACGATAATATCGGCTTTCTTCTCACGAGCGGCTTTCACCCCTTCTTCAACGGTTTGAAATCCCAAGTTGTCGATAATTTTGTATCCGGCACATGCAAAGAAGTTGGAAGAGAATTGAGAACGTGCCAGACGCATCGCCAAGTTTCCAATTGTCAGCATGAAAACAACCGGTGTTTTTCCCGATTTTTCGGTTGCCAAACGCAATTTTTCAAATTCAACGGCTAAACGTTCGCCGGGAATAGTTTTATAGGTATCCTCTTTGGGGCATCCACAACCACAAGCGTCTTCTCCAACTATTTTATTTCCGGCAACTTCGGTGAAGTTCGGGAATTGGTTGGTTCCGAGTAGTACCTCGCGGCGTGTTGCCAGATTCTTGAGGCGTGCGTCCGAAGAAGCTTTAATTGCATCCTGAACAGTTCCGGCTTTCAGTTCTTCGTAAAAACCTTTTTCGTCGGTGGCAAGGAATAACTTCCAAGCTTGCTCAGCCAACGAAACCGTCAGGTTTTCGATATAATACGAACCGGCTGACGGGTCGGTGATTTTATCGAAGTGGCATTCTTCTTTTAACAAAAGTTGCTGGTTGCGTGCAATTCTTTCCGAAAATTCATCGGACGATTTGTATGCTTCGTCAAACGGAAGAACCGTCAGCGAATTAACACCGGCTATTGTTGCCGACATGGATTCGGTTTGTGTGCGAAGCAAATTAACGTGTGCATCAAAAACCGTCAGGTTGTAGGTGGAGGTTTGCGCGTGGATGTACATTTTTGCAGCACAACGGCAAATGCCTCCGTCTTCGTTCGGACAATTGTGATTACATTTTGCACCGTAAGCGTCAACAATTTCGGCCCATAACCAGCGGGCAGCCCTGAATTTGGCTATTTCCATAAAATAGTTTGGCCCGATTCCAAAATTGAATTTTATTTTTTTAGCAACCAAAGTAGGGTCTAAGCCTACTTCGACCAGTTTGCTCAATATTTCGTTTCCGTAGGCTAAAGCGTAGCCAAGTTCCTGATAGTCGAATGCTCCGCCGTTGCTTAATAAACAGGCATCTACATTCAGCACACGGTAACGGGGAAGAGCGGCGGCAGCAGTAACCAGTTTAGCTGATTGCGCTACCCAGTCGGCGTTATCCCTTCCTTTTACCAGAATAGGTTTGAATGGGTTGTAACTTACCGAACCAAAACATTGCAACAAATCTACATTTTTCGATTTCAGGTAATCGCTCAGCAGCTGAATCAGTTTAAGCGATTGTTGTCCACATGTCGAAAAGTTCAGTTCAACAGCTTCGGGACAAATGCCTTCCAACAAGGTTTTGAGATTGTCGGCAGTAACATCGCCCTCAATTTTGAACCCTAACGAAGTGATTCCTTTGTTCAAAACATCAAGCGCTTTTGCATTAGCTGCTTTGAAGTCGTTAACCAGAATGTCTTGGCGTACATACCAGTCATTGTCTTTTTTTGTTCCTCTGACATAAGGAAACTCTCCGGGAAGGGAATCAGTTGTTTTGAGTCCTTCCAGATTTTCGTTCCGGTAAAACGGATTCACTTTAAATCCTTCATTTGTTTTCCAAACGAGCTTTTTTTCAAAGTCTGCACCTTTCAGGTCGGCAACAATTTTTGCCATCCATTCCTCTGTTGATACAGCCGGAAATTCCGTGAAAAGCTTTTCTTTCAAATTAGTCATAATTGATTATAGTTTATATTCTATTTCTTTTTCTAAAGCCGTACAAAAGTAGAATATTTTGTTTGGTTAATAAAGTTTTTTCGGGTATAAATTACGATTAATAGATTTTATTTTTACTCTATCTTGCGAGCAATGAAATAAATACTTGATGAAACAAAAAATTTAGCAGTCTTCATAGGGTAAAGGGAGGAATCTCATTCGTAACGGTAGTACTAAATTTTTTCAAGGTTTGCCCTGGCAGTTTTCACCGCCTGTTTGCAAAATACCACAAAAACGGTATTGGATGGCTAACTAACCGGCCATATCTTTGCATCAGTTAATATAGGTATTAGTTTTTCAATCACAGGTTATGAAAAGATTATTCAACAAGGCTGAAAAGTGGAAGTTTTTCTCCCTGAAAATTGCAGAAGTCGAGCGGAATATGTTTTCCCTCTACTTTCTCTCTTCTAACTCAACTCCACACTTCTACTATCCATCGTTAGCAGTCGCTATCTGTCCACAAATGCGCTGCTGTTGTTGATATACTATTTTTTGTTTATTTTTTGTCTTATTTATTTTTCTATTTAATTCGGTACGGATTGTATTTTTAATCTGATGCTTTCCGTACGAATTAATAGGGATCGGCTACCCTTTCGATTTATTAAAATAAATCAACAGCCCCTCCAACCTCCCCGCAGGGGAGGCTCTTGGACGGATAATAAAAACGGGCAACGTATTTGCGTTGCCCGTTTTTTAGCCCCCCCGCCCCCCGTAGGGGGGATTTCCTGATCCCCCCTACGGGGGGCGTATTCGATACGCCCCTACGGTGTGTACTTCATTATTCACATTGGCAGATTATTCTCATCGACATATTCGTTAAGTTTTTCACTTTTCACTTTTCACTTTTCGTTTAATAATCTATCTTTGCACAATCAACATCAATTTGAAATATGTTATTCAACATTTTAATAACTTTTTTCTTTGTATTTTTAAATAGTTTTTTCGTTGCAGCCGAGTTTGCGATAGTCAAAGTCCGAAGTTCGCAGTTGGAAATAAAGGCGCAGGAAGGTAACCGGTTTGCCATCCTGTCGAAAAGCATCGTATCGCACCTCGATTCTTATCTGGCGGCCACCCAGCTGGGGGTTACCATCTCCAGTTTGGCATTGGGGTGGATTGGCGAACCGGTTGTTTCAAAAATGATTATACAGCTTATCGAGCTGCTCGGGTTCAGTATTTCGCCCGAATTGGCCCATAGCATTGCGCTTCCGTTGGCATTTGTCATCATAACCGTTCTGCACATCGTTCTCGGCGAGCTGGCGCCCAAATCGCTGGCCATACAGCGTTCGGAGCAAACTACCATGTTTATTTCCTATCCTTTAAGGGCTTTTTACTGGGTTTTCCGCCCTTTTATCTGGGCGCTGAACGGCATCGCCAATCTGGCGCTGAAACTGGTGGGGCTGCACAGCGTATCGGAATATGAATCGTACAGCAGCGACGAACTGAAGTACCTGGTCGATCAGGTGAAGGAAAGCGGAAATATAGAAGAAACCAATTACGACATTATAAAAAATGCCTTCGATTTTTCGGAACGCACCGCCAAACAGGTGATGGTGCCCCGTACACAAGTATTGGCCATTGACGTGAACGATTACGACGAAGCCACGCTGGAGACCGTTATCGAAGACGGATTCTCACGCATCCCTTGCTACGAAGACAGTATCGACAACATCACCGGGGTTGTTCACCTGAAAGATATTCTCAAGAAAATGCGCGAACACGGCACCGTTGATATTCGCTCCATTATCAGGCCGGTATCGTTTGTCCCCGAAACAAAGCGAATTGGGCTGCTGCTGAAAGAATTTCAGTTGAAACACCAGCAAATAGCCATGGTACTTGACGAGTACGGAGGAATAGAGGGCATCGTTACCATGGAGGACATACTGGAAGAACTTGTGGGCGAAATACAGGACGAGTACGACAACGAAATACCCTTTGTGGAACAAACCGGCGAAAATACCTATTCGGTGATAGCCACCGCGGCCATCAGCGATATAAACGACCAGCTGCCCCACCCTGTCGATAAAGCCAAACAGTACGATACGCTGGCCGGTTATTTGATCGACAAATTTGGCCGGATACCGGGCGCGCACGAAAAACTGAAAGATGAGGATTACGAATTTATCGTATTGAAAAAGAATAAAACATCCATCGTACTGGTTCAGCTTAGAGACCTGAAACCGGAAGAAAAAGAGGAAGAAAATTCCAAATAAGCCTCTACAAAACAAAATGATTTTTGAACTACAGCATACAGATAGCCAATCGGACGCACGTGCCGGATTGATAACAACCGGCCATGGCCAAATAGAAACGCCCATATTTATGCCGGTAGGCACACAAGGAAGCGTAAAGGCCGTTCACATGACCGAATTGAGCTACGATATTCAGGCGCAAATCATCCTGGGCAACACCTACCACCTCTACCTGCGTCCCGGCCTTGAGATATTGCGACAGGCCGGAGGGTTGCACAAGTTCAACAGCTGGCACAAACCCATTCTCACCGACAGTGGCGGTTTTCAGGTGTTTTCGCTGGCCGGGAACAGGAAACTGACCGAAGAAGGCGCCATATTCCGCTCCCACATCGACGGGTCGAAGCATATCTTCACCCCCGAATCGGTAATGGATATAGAACGTGCCATAGGCGCCGACATCATGATGGCCTTTGACGAATGTACGCCCGGCGATGCCGACTACAACTACGCCAAAAAATCGCTCGGACTAACCGAACGCTGGCTCGACAGATGCCTTGCCCGCTTCAACGAAACCGAATGCGAATACGGCTACAAGCAGGCGCTGTTTCCCATAGTGCAAGGATGCGTATATCCCGACCTGAGAATAAGAGCGGCTGAAAATGTAGCCTCGAAAAATGCCGAAGGGAATGCCATCGGCGGATTGGCGGTAGGAGAACCCACCGAAAAAATGTACGAGATGATAGAACTCGTAAACGGCATCCTGCCCAAGGACAAACCCCGTTACCTGATGGGGGTAGGCGCTCCGGCCAATATACTGGAGGCCATTGAGCGGGGCGTTGACATGTTCGACTGCATTATGCCTACCCGCAACGGACGCAACGGGCAGTTGTTTACGAAGAACGGCATTATGAACATGCGGAATAAGAAATGGGAGAACGATTTTTCGCCCATCGAAGAAGAGGGCGCTTCGTTTGTCGATACGCTGTATTCAAAGGCATATTTACGTCATTTATTTATTGTTAATGAAATTTTAGCCTTGCAAATAGCTTCAATTCATAATCTTGCATTTTATTTGTGGTTGGTTAAGGAAGCGCGGAAACATATCATTGCCGGCGACTTCAAAACATGGAAAAATTCGATGCTCGAAAACGTATCAAGAAAAATATAACAGATGGGTAAAGCGCTCTCCATATTAGACAGGTATATCATTCGTAAGTTTCTGGGAACATACATATTCTCCATTGTGCTTATCATTTCGGTGTCTGTTGTTTTCGATATTAACGAGCAACTTGACAAGTTTATCAAAAAAGATGTGCCCTTATCGGCCATTATTTTCGATTACTACAAAAACTTTATCCCTTATTACGCCAACCTGTTCAGCGCCCTGTTCGTATTTATTGCGGTCATATTTTTTACGTCCAAGCTGGCCGACAATTCGGAGATTATCGCCATGATGTCAACGGGCATGAGCTTCAAGCGGCTGATGAAACCCTACATGATTTCGGCCACAATTATTGCCCTGTCAACTTTTCTGCTGAGTAGTTTTGTTATACCGCCTGCCAATGCCGTCAGGATTGATTTTCAGAACAAATACATCAAAAACAAGAAGAAGGATTATGACGAAAGAATACAGATGCAAATAGAGCCCGGGGTGATTGGCTACATCAGCCGTTACTACGACGAAGACAAAAAGGGCTATTATTTTTCACTGGACAAATTCGACGGCAATGCGCTGGAATCGAGATTGACTGCCGCTCAAATAGAATACGACACGGGCTATCACTGGATTTTGCACGATTATTCGATCCGGGTATTCGACGGGATGCGGGAACACATTACATCGGGAAAAGAAATGGATACCACATTGACCATCATTCCCCGCGATTTTCTTATCTCGGCAAACGATTTTGAACAAATGACAACCCCCGAATTAGACCAGCATATCAACCGCCAAAAAAATCGGGGAATAGGTGGAATACAAGGCTTTGAGATAGAATATCACAAGCGTTTTGCCTCTTTCGCTTCGGCTTTTATCCTCACCATTATCGGCGCATCGCTGTCCTCGAGGAAAGTGAAAGGCGGTATGGGCTTGAATATCGGGATAGGATTGCTGCTTAGCGTTTCCTACATTTTGTTTCTCACTGTCAGCTCCTCTTTTGCTGTATCGGGCGCAGTTAGCCCTTTCATTGCGGCATGGATACCCAATGTTATATTTGCCGTCATTGCGGCTTATTTATACACAAAAGCGCCGAATTAGGGGTGTAATTATAATAAATAACATGAAAAATGAGATACAGGTAAGCATCATTATTGTCAATTACAATACATCTGCCTTGTTGGACGAATGTATAGCGGCAATAATGCAAAAAACCGAAGGCATAAGCTACGAGATAATCGTAGTGGATAACCAGTCCGAAAAAGCTTCGCTTGACGGCCTCGTTGCGAAATATTCGGATGTACGCTTCCTGTTTTCGGAGAAAAATCTGGGATTCGGGAGAGCCAACAATCTGGCTAGCAAAGAAAGCAAGGGCAAATACCTCTTTTTCCTGAATCCCGATACGCTGCTTCTAAACAATGCTATTGCTATTTTCTACGAATACATGAACCAACATCCCGAAGCAGGAATATGTGGAGGCAACCTGTATCATGAAAACATGAAACCTGCATCATCGTACTATGATACAGACATGTTGGCATACGAATACAAAATCCTCTTTAACAGGAAACGCGAACCGGGCTTCAACAAAACAGGACAGCCAAAAGAAGTGAACGTAATCACAGGCGCCGATTTGTTTATTTCCGAACAGTTGTTTGAAGAGCAAAAGGGTTTCGACCCCGATTTTTTCATGTACTTCGAGGAAGTGGAGCTTTGCAATCGCGTGCAAAACAAGGGCTATAAAATAGTATCAATTCCGCAAGCCGGGATAATTCATAAACAGGGAGGTTCGGCCGAAAATAAAAACGAAGAGTTGAAAAAATGGTCATACGAAGAACACTGGTACAGCAAATTCGTCTATTTTTCCAAAACAAAAGGAAGGCTGCAAATCCTCCTGCTTTATAGTGCATTGCATCTCAAAGTGATTGCAGGAAAACTGATCGCCCAACTGAGAAAAAACAAAGCCAAACAGGAATATTGGGAAGGCAAGAGTGTTGTAATGAAGAAAGCATATAAAAGGTATAAAACATACCTGGAAAAAATATAAAAATAACGAGAGATGCCAAACAGTAATTATTTTTCATGCGAACGAAAAGAGTTGATTCGGTTTATTCCCGACACGATAGAAAAAACCTTGGACGTTGGTTGCGGTTCGGGAGTGTTTTCCAAAAACCTGAAAAAAATTTCGGGAAATGTTGAAACGTATGGGATAGAAATCGTAGAGCAATATGCAAAAATAGCCGAGCAGCATATAGACCATGTTTTTACAGGCTCAATTGACGAATTTTACGATAAACTTCCCGACTCATACTTCGATTGCATCTTTTTCAACGATGTGCTGGAACATCTGGTTGAGCCTGAAGAATGTTTGAAAAGCTTAAAACCAAAACTGAAAGCAGGTAAAATAGTTATCGCCTCTATTCCCAATATCAGGAACATTGGTATTCTGTTGGATTTATTATTCAAAAAAGATTGGCGATACACCGAATCGGGCATCATGGACAAAACGCATCTCCGGTTTTTTACCAAAAAGAGTATTATCAGGATGTTCGATAATTGCGGATACAAAATAGAACGGATAGAAGGCATAAACAGCGTCAGTCGCTATTGCCTGACGTCTATCATCAACGCATTATTGTTTAACGCATTAGATGATGTGAGACACCAACAATTTGTAGTGGTTGCCTCCCCCAGGTAATTTTCATTGAGCTACACCCGGTAACTCAAAACCAGCGCATCGTCCAAGTAAGGTGCAAGGCGAGGTTCGGCTACAAGCAATTCTGTTTGGCCAACAGCCGCCATCTTATTTTCGGGAATAAAAACCTGCAAGCCCGAATGAAACAGCGTACCCTGCGTTTCGCGTTCAAAAGCATAGCAAGCAACGATGCGGTTTTCGGCATCCATTTCTACCACCGTATTTTTGAGGAACTTGTCGGGATAGATGAAGGTATAATGTGCGTAATATTTTTTCAAGGGGTGGTTTTTCTCCGGTTGATTTTATTAATCAATAGAATCATTCTCGCACCGGAAACGAATGTCGTATATCAGCACATCGAAATGGCTAAGCTTGGACTGCACATGCGCATAACCCGATATGTTTTTCGGCGTTTTATCCGGCAATGTGGGGGCAATGACCCAAAACAAATCTTTCTCCACAGCAAACGGCTTCACAACCGAGGTATCGGCATATTCAAACTTGGCGTATGCGAATACATCCATACTTGGAGACATGCCCAGCATTTTCAAGCTGATAATTTTCAGGGCTGCGAGCTCTATATTCTGAAGGTTAACCGAATCGAGGCTGAAAAAATAAGTTGGTTCCTGTGGCGACAGGTAAATATAAGAAGCAAGCAATTTCCGCTTCTTACGGGCTTCATCCTGCGCTATTTCGGCCCGATTTATCTTGTCCAGAACAGCTTGTTCCCGCCTTAAACGGGCGGCAACCGAGTCGTTCATTTTCAACAGCAACTCCGTATCGTGTATGGTGTACCATACCAAGGACGAGTCGAGTATTTGCTGCGTTATGTCATATTTTTTCAAAACGCTGTTGACCAGGGCCCGCTGTTGTTCTTCCAGATAAAGATTGGCTACATGCGCCTCGTATGCCGATTGGCTCAGTTGCAAATCGTAAAGCGCCTGCTCCATTTTACTTTTCGACATCACATATTTATTCCGGTTGCACGAAAAAAATATACTCGGGCAAGCAAGTATAAGAAGCAAACAATATATCAGTTTTTTACTTTGCATCCGATTGTAACGATTCCGATAATGTTTTCCGGTAGAAAATCAGCAACAAAGCAATCCCTGCCGATATGGCCGAATCGGCAATATTGAATATGGGACTGAAAAAAATAAACGAATCACCGCCTACAACCGGAAACCATGACGGAAAAGAGCTTTCGATCAGCGGAAAATAGAACATGTCCACCACCTTTCCGTGCAGCCATTCGGCATACCCCTGCCCAAGCGGAACAACTGAGGCAATCTCGTAGCGCGTGCTTTCGGAAAAAATTTCGCCGTAACACACACAATCGACTATGTTACCAAAAGCGCCTGCCAGTATCAGGGCAATGCAAATAATGTAGCCGTGCGAAAATCCTTTTTTCACCAGTTGGTAAAGGTAATAACCAATAAAACCTACGGCAACTATCCGGAATAAGGTCAGGAACAACTTTCCTATGATTTCTATCCCGAAAGCCATGCCGGGGTTCTCTACAAAACATATTTTAAACCAACCGGTTACCTCGATACTTTCGTAAAGATGCATGTTGGTTTTTACCCATATTTTAAGCGTTTGGTCGGCCAGTATAACCAGCAATATGGCAAGTATGGCGGTTATTCCCTTTGGAAATTTTTTCATCAGGTTCGGATATAAAGACAGGTCAATCGAAAAAATAGCGTGTATTTTTCTGATTGACAGTCTTTTTTTATTTTTTACTAGTCTTATTTTATTCCGCTGTTTTTAGCCTCAATGCTCAATGTGGCATGAGGTACGGCGCGCAAACGTTCTTTTGGAATAAGTTTACCTGTTTCACGACAAATTCCGTATGTTTTGTTTTCGATACGGATAAGGGCCGATTGTAAATTTTGTATAAACTTCATCTGACGTTGCGCCAAACGCCCGGCTTCTTCTTTCGAGAGCGTTGAAGCCCCTTCTTCCAACACCTTGAATGTGGGTGAAGTATCGGTTACATCATTTCCATCCGAATTCATGATAGTCGCTTTCAGCAGCTCATATTCTTCTTTAGCTTGTTTCAGCTTGTCGAGAATTATATCACGAAACTCGTTCAATTCGGCGTCCGAATATCTTGTTTTCTCTCCCATAATCCTATTTGTTTTAATTGTTTGACTAATTTTTTATACCTTCTCTACCGAAATATTCAGGGTGTAATCATCCATTTCTATTTCCGTAGCTTTCAGTTCCGGCGCCAACTCGATGGAGTCGGCCAATACTTGGGCGGCAATATACTCATAGAATTCGGATATAGCAGCTCTCAGGTCTTCTAAATCCGAAATTTTAACACTAATTCTATCTGTAATGTCCAAACCGCTTGTTTTTCTTAAATTTTGTATGCGGTTTACCAGTTCGCGGGCAACACCCTCTTTCTTCAGCTCTTCGGTTACCGTAATATCCAAGGCTACCGTCAAGCGGCCTTCGTTTGCTACCAGCCAGCCCGGTATATCTTCCGATATAATTTCGACATCGGCCAACTCTATGGTGGCTTTATCGCCCTCAATATCAAACGTAAAGCTTCCGTCTTTCTCCAAGTTGATGATGGCGTCCTGAGTCATATTCTGCACCGATGCGGCCAATTGCTTCATGATTTTGCCGTAACGCGGACCTAATTTTTTGAAATCGGGTTTAACCTTTTTCACCAATATGCCGGCAGCGCCATCAATATATTTCAGTTCCTTGACGTTTACTTCGTTCAATATCAGGCTTTCAACGGCTTCAATCGCCGCCCTTTGGCGCTGGTCAATCACCGGAACCATTATCTGGGCCAAGGGTTGACGCACCTTGATGTTTACTTTCCGGCGCAAGGCCAATATCATAGACGATATATCCTGCGCTATTTTCATCCGTTCTTCCAAATCCTTGTCGATAACCGGTTCATCGTATTTGGGGAAATCGGAAAGATGCACCGATTCCGATTTATCGCGTTTTGTTACCGACACCAAATCGCAGAACAGCTTATCGGCATAGAACGGAATGATGGGAGCAGCCAATTTGGCGATTGTTTCCAAACAAACATACAGCGTTTGGTAGGCAGCCAGTTTATCCTTGTCCATTTCGCCCCCCCAAAAACGTTTCCGGTTGAGACGAACATACCAGTTGCTCAAATGGTCGTTTACAAAATCCGATATGGCGCGTCCGGCTTTTGTCGGTTCGTAATCCTCGTAATATCCGTCCACTTCCTTTATCAGCGTGTTGAGCAAGGAGATTATCCAGCGATCAATCTCGGGACGCTCGGATACCGGAATGGTATTTTCGGCAAAGCTGAACTTATCGACATTGGCGTACAATGCAAAAAACGAATAGGTATTGTAAAGGGTTCCGAAGAATTTACGTTTTACTTCCTCCAAGCCGTTCATGTCGAACTTCAGGTTATCCCAGGGCGATGCATTGGTTATCATATACCAGCGCAAGGGGTCGGAACCATATTTCTCGATTGTTGAAAACGGGTCAACGGCATTGCCCAAACGTTTCGACATTTTATTGCCATTCTTATCCAGCACAAGCCCGTTGGAAACAACATTCTTAAACGAGACGCTGTTCCGCACCATAGTAGATATGGCATGGAGCGTGAAGAACCAGCCCCTGGTCTGATCCACTCCTTCGGCAATGAAATCGGCGGGATATATTTTCACAAAATCTTCGGCCTTCATGTTGGGGTAAAAGAACTGTGCAAACGGCATCGCGCCCGAATCGAACCAAACGTCTATCAGGTCGGTTTCGCGTTTCATGGGCTTCCCTGAGGGCGAAACAAGGACAATATTATCGACATACGGACGATGGAGTTCTATTCGCTCGTAGTTCTCTTTCGACATGTCTCCGGCCTTGAATCCGTCCCAAGGTATTTTTTTCATAAAACCGGCCTTGACCGATTTCTTCATTTCATCGTACAATTCCTTCACCGAACCAATGCAGAGTTCCTCTTTTCCGTCTTCGGTACGCCAAATCGGCAGTGGAGTTCCCCAATAGCGGCTCCGGCTCAGGTTCCAATCCTGAAGATTTTCGAGCCATTTGCCAAAACGTCCTGTTCCGGTTGATTGGGGTTTCCAGTTGATGGTTTTATTGAGTTCTATTAAGCGGTCTTTACAAGCTGTGGTGCGGATAAACCAGCTATCCAGCGGATAATACAAAACAGGTTTATCGGTACGCCAGCAGTGCGGATAATTGTGCACATGCTTTTCGATACGGAATGCTTTATTTTCTTTTTTCAGCATAACCGCAATATCCACATCCAGCGTCGAATCGTTCTCGGTCAGGCTGGCATCGTAATCGTTTTTCACATAACGTCCGGCATAATCTTTATACAAATCAACGTTTATATGCGCTTTTACATACTCCGCATCGAGGTCTTCAATTCGGAAGTATTTACCTGCCAGGTCAACCATCGGGCGCAAATTGCCTTCCTTGTCCGTCAGCATCAAAGCCGGCACATCATTGGCTCTGGCCACCTTGGCATCGTCCGACCCAAAGGTTGGCGCTATATGAACAATCCCTGTTCCGTCTTCGGTAGTAACAAAGTCGCCGACAATCACCCTGAATGCCTCCTTACCCGGATCCACCCAAGGTATCAGTTGCTCATATTTTATGCCTGCCAAATCGTTTCCTGTCCATTCTCCCAGCACGTTGTAAGGGATAAGTTTGTCTCCTGCTTTGTAACCGGAAAGCGGAATACCGGCAGCTTTTTCGCTGAACAGGGTATGCAGCAAGGCTTTTGCCACCACAGCAGTCATTTTGTCTCCTGTATAAGGATTGAATGTTTGCACCGCCACATAGGTGATACCGCCGCCTACGGCCAATGCCGTATTGGAGGGTAAGGTCCAGGGCGTAGTTGTCCATGCCAGAAAGTAGGGCGTCCCGAACTGCGCCATTTCGTCTTTGGGATCCAGTATCCTGAACTGTGCGATACAGGTCGTATCTTTTACGTCCTTGTAAGCGCCGGGCTGATTCAGCTCGTGGGTACTTAAACCGGTTCCTGCAGCCGGAGAATAGGGTTGTATGGTGTATCCCTTGTACAGATAGCCTTTTTCGTAGAGGTCTTTCAGCAAATACCAGAGCGATTCGATGTAACGGTTGTCGTAGGTGATGTAGGGGTCGTCCATATCCACCCAGTAACCGATTTTACGGGTTAAATCTTCCCACTCTCTGGTGTATTTCATTACCTCCTTGCGGCAGGCATTGTTGTAGTCTTCAACCGATATTTTATTACCTATATCCTCTTTGGTTATGCCCAGCGATTTTTCAACGCCCAACTCTACGGGCAGGCCGTGTGTATCCCAACCGGCTTTGCGCTTCACCAAAAAGCCTTTCATGGTTTTATAGCGGCAAAAAATATCTTTAATACTGCGAGCCATAACATGGTGAATACCAGGCATACCATTGGCAGACGGAGGCCCTTCGTAGAAAACAAAAGGCGTAGCTCCGGCACGAATTTTCAAACTTTTCTCAAAAATTTTATCCGCAGTCCATTTGTCCAATATTTCTTTGTTAACATCCGACAAATCCAATCCATTATATTCTGTAAATACTTTTCCCATATTCTTACATCCGTAAAAAAAATTGCCGCAAAGATAATGAAAAAAATGAGAATTCTATCACACTCTTTTCATACATCAGGGTAAACGCATGAAAAATTTTACTGCTTATGCCTTTCGGTAAAGTGGCTGATATGAGCAAGAGATTCCTCCCTTTGGTCGGAATGACGGTCTCCTTTTTGGGAGAGAGGATGGGGAAGCGGCGGCGAAGCCGCCGCTTCCTACTCCCTTAAACCATCAATAGCGAGTCATTCCGACCAAAGGGAGGAATCTCATCCGTAACAGTAGTACTAAATTTTTTCATGGTTTGCCCTGGTTCATACATATTAATAACTGGTCAATTAAATGACAAATTACTGGTATTCAAACTTTGCGTTCTTTAATTAATCAAACTCACATAAACTTGCGAATTTTCGTATTTTGTTATGATTATTGTTTTCCCTTTTTCTATAAAACCCTGATTAGCTACGGCATCGTAGTAATTATCGTCAACAATCACTTTGCCCGATGGGCGTAAATCGGTAGCGGCAACGCCTTTTTCGCCAATCAAGTATTTCGGCTCTTCGGGCGCCGAAATAAATCCTTCCTGGTCTGCTTCCAAGGCCACTTTCTTAAATATGCCGCTTTTGCCTATCCTGCTGGCAAAATAAATGATTAGCACAACCGACAAGGTCATCCCTCCGATTACCGTTAACAAAGAGCTCAATAACACAGCCACCGGAATGCCCGAAAAATCGAAGTTAATATTATCCACTAAACTGAGGAAAAGACCTGTCGCCGAAAGCGCTATCCCGCTTATTCCGGCAACACCGAATCCGGGAATCACAAATATCTCGAAGGCAATGAGGATGAGACCTGCAACAAAGACAAGTATTTCCCAATTCTGTGCATAGCCATCCATATAGAGCGGGGTGAAGTAAAGAACGGCGGCGGTCATCGCAATAGCCGACGGCAAGCCAAGTCCGGGTGTTTTCATCTCGAAATAGATTCCCCCTACAATAAACATAATGAGGATAGCCTGCACCGCTCCATTCATCAAAAAGCCTTTGATGTGGTCGAACATGGTGGGGTTATAGCTCTCAATTTCGTACTGATTTGTGCCTATATACTTCGTAACCAGCTCGTCGATGTTCTCCACTATTCCATCGCAGTAGCCCCATTGCAAGGCTTCATTGGCCGTCATAGTCAACACTTTCGCCGAATCTATCAGGCCGGGTATCACAACGCGTTCGTCCACCATGGCTTCGGCTATTTTGGGGTCGCGTTTCCATTTGATTATAGTGTCGCCGTTTTGTACAATGGTGTCTTTACCATGACTTTCGGCAGTAGAACGAATCAGCGAACGCATATACGACTGGTATTTGTCCGGCGCCTTTTCTCCGGTCATTTCTACTACTGTTGCCGCTCCAATATTGGCGCTTTTCCGCATGAATATTTTATCGCAGGCTACGGAAATCAAGGCGCCTGCCGATGCCGCATTGTTATTGATAAACACATACACCGGAATCCGGCAGTTGAGAATGGCTGTCCGCATCGAATCGGCTTCCAAAACGCCACCGCCATAGGTATTCATGTCTATCAGGACGTAATCGGCGTTTTTATTCGTGGCATGATGTAGCCCGTTTTGCAGATGTATCAACGCATTGTTGTCTATGTCCTGCTTGATATTTATTTTATATATCAATGGCTTGGCATTTTCTGCACCAAGCAGATAACAACTGGACAGAAACAGGAAAAATAAAAGTATTTTTTTCATACCGGCGAACTATTAAATGAGAAACTGGAAACAAAGGTAATTAAATTCTTTTGCTATAATTACCATTCATAAAAAAAGGCTCAGTCGTTTTTGATGACCGAAGCTTTCGTTTTAATTACAAGGCGCTATTTATTCAGTAAATTAATTAGCAAATGTGGCGCTGATATGCTGATGTGAATAATGAAATTGTTGTCGCTTTGCGCCATCAACACATTAGCATATCAGCACATCAACACATTGGCTCTCTTTCCCAACGCGCTGCGTTGGGCTGGGGTATTAAAGGCTTTCAGCCTTAACCTTCAATCATCCCCTTTCATCTTATTGTATTCCTCCACGGCCAAACACAGCTCGTCGTACCAGATTTGTCCAAACCGGCGAATGAGGGGTTCTTTCAGAAACTGATACACTTTCAGTCCGTTTTTATTGCCCAGGGCAACTGCTGCTTTGCACACCCGCCAACGATGGTAATTAACGGCGGTGAAATCGCGGTAACGTTGTATTCTGATTGGGTAGAGGTGGCAGGAAACGGGTTTATAGAAATCTATCCGCTTCTCCTTGCAGGCTTTTTCGATGGCGCACTTACAAATGCCGTTTTCATCGTAATAAGTGAACACGCAATCCTTTTTGTTGACGATGGACGTTACCATTTCACCATCTGTATCTTTGTAGGCAACGCCCTGCTGCTTGATGATTTTTTGCGCCGCCGGAGACAAGTCATCCCAAATAACCGGCAGAATTTCTTCCAGTATTTTTACTTCGTCCGCTTCCAAGGGAGCGCCGGAATCCCCTTCCACACAGCATTCGCCTTTACAGGCGCTGAGGTCGCACAAAAAGTTCTCCTCAATTACATCAAGCGCTATTATTGTATCGTCTATTTGTATCATAATTTAAAATTTAGCCCCCCTGCCCCCCGTAGGGGGATTTGAAGCCAGCCCCTAAATCCCCCATAGGGAACTTTTTGATCCCCCCTACGGGGGGCGGGGGGGCTGTTATTTTCGTTTTTCCAATTCGGTTGATAATTCTTCCCAGCGGGTCATTTCCTGTTCCAATTCTTTTTTCAGTATGCCGTGCTTTTCGTAGAGCGAGGGGTTGGATGCATTTTCCGGTTCTGCCAGTAGAGCTTCTATCCGGGCGATTTCCTTTTCTTTGTCTTCGATGGCTTTTTCGGCTTCGGCAACTTGCTTTTCCATTCGCTTAACTACCCGGGCTATTTCTTTCCGTTCCTCGTACGAAAAATTGGGTTCCGGCGCTATAACCGGATTTTCTTTCCCTGCTGTTTCCTTGTTCGTTGGCGATTGAAGTTCAAGTTCTTGCAAACTTTCCATTTTCTTCTTTCCCAAAAATTCGTAAATGCCGTAGAGGTGTTCCCTTACTCGCTGATTTCCAAATTCATACACCTTATCTACCAGTCCATCCAAAAATTCACGGTCGTGCGACACAACGATTACCGTACCGTCAAAATCTTTGATGGCCTCCTTCAATACGTCTTTCGACTTCATATCGAGGTGGTTGGTGGGTTCGTCCAGGATAAGGAGGTTCACCGGTTCGAGCAGCAGGCGAATCATGGCCAAACGACTTCGCTCCCCTCCCGAAAGCACTTTCACTTTTTTATCGGAAGCTTCTCCGCCAAACATAAACGCGCCGAGTATATCCCGAATCTTTGTGCGAATATCGCCAACAGCCACATAATCAATGGTTTCAAATACAGTTTTGCTTTCATCCAGCAATTGGGCCTGATTTTGCGCAAAATAACCTATCTTGACGTTGTGCCCCAATTCAAGTTTCCCCTCAAAACCGGTTTCACCCATGATGCACTTCACCAGAGTCGATTTCCCTTCGCCGTTCTTCCCCACAAAAGCCACTTTATCGCCCCTGTTAATGGTGAAATTGACATGGGAAAAGATAAGCTGATCGCCGTAGCTCTTCGATAAATCCTCGGCTATAACCGGATACGAGCCGGAGCGTGGAGCCGGTGGAAAGCGGAGATGCAAGGCCGAATTGTCTTCATCGTCCACCTCCAGGCGTTCCAGCTTATCCAATTGCTTGATGCGCGATTGCACTTGCACCGCTTTGGAGGCCTTGTAGCGGAAACGCTCAATAAAATCCTCCGTCTCCTGAATCTGTTTTTGCTGATTCTCAAAAGCCCGTTGCTGCTGTTCGCGCCGTTCTTTCCTCAGGACCACATACTTCGAGTAATTGACCTTATAGTCGTGAATCTGCCCCAAGGTTATTTCTATGGTACGCTGCGTTACGGCATCGAGGAAAGCCCTGTCGTGCGACACCAGCGCCACCGCGTTGGCGCGGGTAGATAAAAAGTTTTCGAGCCATTGGATGGATTCTATGTCGAGGTGATTGGTAGGTTCGTCCAGTAAAAGGACATCGGGGCGTCTCAACAACAGTTTCGCCAGTTCGATGCGCATTCGCCAGCCGCCGCTAAATTCGCTGGTTGGTCTGCCGAAATCGGAGCGTTTGAACCCAAGTCCAGCCAATGTTTTCTCCACTTCCGCCTGAAAATTACCTCCGCCCGACATCAGGTATTCCTCATTCAGGGAACTCGATTTTTCAATCAGCTTGTGGTATTCCTCCGATTCGTAATCGGTTCTTTCGGCCAATTGCTGGTTCACATAGTCAAGCTCTGCCTCCAACTGTTGTATGTGGCTGAATGCCAGGGATGCTTCTTCAAAAACCGTGTTGCCGTCGTTCAACAGCATTTGCTGCGGCAGATACCCAATTGTTACATCTTTGGGAACCACCAGCCTGCCCCGCGTGGGTTGTTGCAAACCGGCGAATATTTTTAGCATGGTTGACTTTCCGGCGCCGTTTTTCCCGACCAAAGCAATCCGGTCTTTTTTGTTTACGACAAACGAAATATCCTCAAAAAGTGTAAAGCCTCCAAACTCTACTGTTAATCCATCAATTGAAATCACTATACTATAAGTTAAAACAGTCCCAAGCCCCTCCCAACCTCCCCGTAGGGGAGGCGTTTGAAGTCCCCCTACGGGGGATTTAGGGGGCTATTATTTTCTCTAATCTTTCGGTCAATTGCCCGTACAACTTTTTGCGTATGCGCAAAGTCATTTGGCAATCCATATCGAATTGCTGATGAAGTATTTCCGGCTCCATGTCCTTTATAATCTTCATCACATCGTTCATAAGCGGATACCCGAAGCTGAAGCTTATCTCCAAATCGACTGTTTTTTCGATGATTTCCGAATGGGCGATTGCTTCTGCCGCCGCGCCTTTGTAAGCCGAAATAAGGCCGCTTGTGCCTAGCTTTATACCGCCAAAATAACGAACAACCAGCACCAGAATATCCGTCAATTCGTTTGAATTGATTTGTCCCAATATGGGTTTCCCGGCTGTGCCCGAAGGTTCGCCATCGTCGTTTGCCCTGAACTCTTTCCGCTCAAATCCCAGCATGTAGGCCCAGCACACGTGGCGGGCATCGTAATATTTTTTGCGGTATTTCTCCACCTCCAGCTTCACTTCGTCAGCGCTGCGTACCGGAATAGCATAAGCTATAAACTTACTTTTTTTCTCGGTAAGCGTTCCTTCTGCCGCTTGTTTTATGGTTTTAAAAGTATCCTCCACCTCCGGTAATAATTACTTGATCAGGAACAACTTCGATATTTTTAACCGGAAGCCTGAATTGTCTCCCACTATGGTCGAAGAATCATCGTATGCCAATGCCCCTGAGAATACCCATCCGTAAAACTTTCCTAAAGGTGCGGTATAATCCAATTCCAGCAAGCCGGAAAACTGATTCCTGATATGCCTCGATGGAATAAACGGGGTTCCCCAACTTCGGGAATAAGTAAGCAGGGCACGGTATTTTAAATCATTGGTCAAATAGCCGCCAAATCCTCCGTGAAAGGCCGATATGCGCGTATTTAACGAAAAAAGCGTCCGTTTATCATTATAGACAGGAGAAGTAAGAAGCGGATTGCCCAGCACAAAGCCATAATTCGTAAGCGACACATAATCAACATGGTTGTAGTAGTTATCCCCCGCGCTCACCTGTATGGGTATATTCGCAGTTTTGTCGAACAGGAATGGCCCCGACTGGTTTTTGGTGTGAATGTATTCCAGCAAAACCGTAGATACAAGTTGCCGCCTGTTGGTTAAATTAAATTCCAAACCATAAATACCATCCGGCATATTTTTGAACCACATACCCGAATGATCCTCATAAAAATGCTCGTAATAGGGTTTAATAGAATAGCTATCTGCTTCATAGTTGAAAATAAAATGCCAGCTACCATATAAATTCCCCAAAATATTTACCTGATCGGTGCTGTTGGCATCACCTCCGCCCGCCATGGGAATAAACACCTTGAAATAGTCTTTCAGGCCAGTCGGACTGCTGAATTTATATCCATTACTGTCGTAGAACCTCCCACCCCATTGTGTATCCATTTCTACGCCAAAAACAAAACAGGTAGGAGACCCCCTTTTCCCTATTTTAAAGTAGGCATATTTGCGGTGATACAGCAGGTTTTCGGCATATTTGCCATCGCCGGCATAGCGTTTTTTGTAGTTGTCGTCGTTAAACCAACCATAGGAAACACCGCCCTGTATTTGAAGATAGCCGTTGAGGTGCGGCGCTTCTACAAATTCGGGAAAACCGGCTTCAACCTGCGGAATAGGACGGGCATTGTTCGAGAGGGTTAGCCCGCCTGTACTCAAATCGGCATTCTTAAACGGATTGCTTCTTTCTTGCGCGCCGATTAACAAGCCCAGCGCTTTATACCGTAGATTGGCATAAAATTGATGAAAATAAAAATCGGACTGAATGTTGTTCGTTGCCAGAATATCCGCACCGGCATGTACTTTCAGGCTATTGTTGAAAAATTCCTTGCGCCCGAGTAACTCCGCTCTTGTGTAGGCTTTGTTGCGGGTTTCGGAACCGATGCCATAATTATTGTTGCTCAGCCAAAAAGGGGCATTATCGCCATCGGTGAGGGTTCCGGCGCCTTCGACCCGAAGAAAGAGATGTTCTCCGGCACTTTCTACCCAAGTAGAATGTCCTTTGTAAGAAAAGATACTCATATAATCCAGTTCTCCATCTTGCGTAGTCAATAGGGATTTATCTATCTCCAAATCATGCATTTTCATCGTATCCTGCGCCACGCAGCACGTATAAACCAGCAAAAAAAGCAATATACAATAATATCTCATAAGTATTCTATTCAGTTACGGGAAACAAAAGTAAGAAAAATCAATCATTCATTACGCTTTTTTCGACCATTTGCCACAGTTTATCGTCGGGAACGGGGGCGGTTACTTCAATCAGCTCCTTCGATACAGGGTGAATAAAGCTGACTTTGCAGGCATGCAAACTGATTCCGCCATCGGGGTTGGAACGCTCGGCGCCGTACTTCAAATCGCCTTTGATGGGCGAACCAATTTTGGCCAGCTGGCAACGTATTTGATGATGCCGCCCTGTTTGCAAGTCAATCTCCAGTAAACTGTATTTGTCCAGTCGGGCAATCAGTTTATACGACAGAATGGCCTTTTTAGAGTTGGCTTTCTCCACTTCGCAGGCATACGACTTGTTCTGCTTTTCGTTTCGGACAAGAAAATGCGTTAGTGTCGCTTCCTCTTTTTCGGGCGTATTTTTCACCAGCGCCCAGTATGTTTTTTTTATTTCCTTGGTCTTGAACATTTCGTTCAGGCGACTAAGCGCCTTGCTGGTTTTGGCAAAAATAACAATCCCGCTCACAGGCCTGTCCAGTCGGTGAGTAACCCCACAAAAAACATTCCCCGGCTTGTTGTATTTCTCTTTCAGCCATTCCTTTACCACTTCGGAGAGGGGTTTATCGCCTGTTTTATCGCCCTGCACAATTTCCGAACAGGTCTTGTTCACGATAATCAGGTGGTTGTCTTCGTAAAGAACTGTCATTTAAGTATATC
Organism: Viscerimonas tarda; assembly: GCF_054601255.1. NCBI lineage: Bacteria > Pseudomonadati > Bacteroidota > Bacteroidia > Bacteroidales > Dysgonomonadaceae > Viscerimonas > Viscerimonas tarda. Next base: position 26,767 of record NZ_BAAHWV010000016.1, read on the forward strand.
TGTTATTTTTTTTGTTGTCTTGTTATATACGGGCAATACGTTTGCCGTATCCACCGCAAGGCAGTATTCCACCACAGCCGTTAAGCCGTGCGCCTCAAGCCGTTTGATGTGTTCGCTGCGTTGAATGTATTTCAGGCTGTCGGGTTTGGCCTCCTGCCACATGGATAGGGCAACCTGTGCGGCATCAAAATTCGCATTGTAGCCTGTGGCGGACAGTTTTTCGACCAAGGCCCCACCAAACAAACTGTCTTCGATGTTGAACTTTTCTTTCCATCCGGCACACAAAACCAATACGTCCTTTTTCTGCGAAGCACAATAACCGGCAATGGCCGACAGATTGGAAAACGAACCGATAATCAGGCAATTGCAATCGGCGGCTTCGTCAATAGCGCGGGTGCCGTTAGTGGTGGAAAAAACAATTTCCTGTCCCCCCACCCTTTCTTCGGTGTATTCGGATGGCGAGTTGCCGAAGTCGCCGAACTCAAACCTTTTCACGTTTCGCTCGCCGCCCACCAAATAGCCTTTTTCCTTGTATGCTTTGGCTTCCTCCATCGACCGGACTGGAATAATACTGCTCGCCCCGTTGCCAAAAGCGGCACAAATGGTAGTTGTCGCCCTGAATATATCCGTAACGATCACAATCAGGTTGTTGCTACCGGCATAATGAGGATAAAGAAGCGGCGAAAAACAAACGTCTATTTTCATCAGAAACTGTTAGGGTGTTATATGTTGTGCAAAGATAGGGATTAAATTAATATGCCAATGTGAATAATGTGCTGATGTGCTAATTTGCTGATGTGAATAATGTAGGGTCGTGGCGTGCCGCGACCATTTTTATTATTCCTGTCATTGCGGGCTACGACCCGCAATGACAGTCAGTTTATCATCGCTTCGCGCCAATTATTCACATCAGCATATTAGCACATCAGCATATTAGCACATCAACACATCAGCACATCATTCACATCAGCACATTATTCTCATTATTCTCATTGGTATTCTTCAGTTAAAGAACTACCTTTGCATTTTCTGCGTAACACGGAAATGTGGTGGATTTACGAAAATTAAAATGACGGGAATATGAAAGAAGACTTATCAATATACAATGCCGAAAGGAGCGTTCTTCGCCGGGCACAACTAAGAATATTGGAAATATTGGAAACGGTAGATGAAATTTGTCGTAAACACGAACTTACTTACTGGATTAGCGGCGGTACGCTTTTGGGCGCCATAAGGAGCGGCGAATTTATTCCCTGGGACGACGATATTGACATCGAGTTGCTTCGTCCCGATTACAAAAAACTGCTCAGAATACTTGAAAAGGAATTGCCTTCGAGCCTTTATTTGCAAACGCCGAAAGAAAAAGGATACCGTTTATTAATAGCTAAAGTACGCGACAGGTATTCCATTATCCATTCGGAAGAGGAAGACGATTCTCCGTATAAGGAAAAGGGCGTATATATCGACATTTTTTCGGAAGAAAGGTCGTTCAAACCCTTGAAAGATTTTGTCGATTTCTTCTACGGGAGGGCTTTCCGAAGACTGAAGAGAGGTCGCCCGTTTCATTCGTTCCGGTATTTCTACGAATACACTGTTTCGTTGGTGTTATTCTATCCTTCAGGCCTGTTGTTCAAATGGCTGGCACGTTTGATTTGCAGGGTATTAAAACCGGATAACATTTTACACAGCTATGGCATTCCCAATTCAACCAATCATCAGGCAAGCTATATGTTTCCGCCTGCACCCGTATTGTTTGAAGGGAAATATTTTTTTGCGCCCAAAGAGCCGGATACCTACCTGAAAAAGCAATATGGCGACTATATGGCTATCCCGCCCAAAGAAAAACGAATGACTCATGCCGATAAAATTGAGTTTTTTAAGTAACAGCCCATCCAACCTCCCCGCAGAGGAGGCTCTAAAGTCCCCATGGGGGGATTAGGGGGCTAATTAATATACAAACCAATGAATAACAAACCCGAAAACACGGTATTACAGAGCTTTAAAGTAACAGCGAAAGCCGAGTTATTAACTTTCCTCGAAGACAAGCAGGTACGCAAAAGCCGCAATGCCGTGAAATCGTTGCTGGCGCATAAGCAGGTGAAGGTGAACAAGAAAATTGTGTCTCAATACAATTACGAGTTGAAGCCGGAGGATGTGGTAAGCATTCACAAAAAAAACCAGGCGCACAACGCCCAAAAGCTGAAAGGCCTCAGCATTATTTATGAGGATGAATCGCTGATCGTTATTGATAAAGAAGCAGGCTTGCTTTCCATCGCCACCGACCGCGAAAAACGGGAAACGGCATACAGCATCATCAGCGAATATTTGAAACATAAAGATAAGGAGGCGCGCATTTTCGTCCTTCACCGCCTCGACAGGGAAACATCGGGACTGATGATGTATGCCAAGGAGACCGATGTGCAGGAAATAATGCAAAAAAACTGGGATAATTTTATAAAAGTGCGCTCCTACATTGCCGTTGTGGAGGGTGAAGTAGCGCCTGCCGAAGGAACCATTGTTTCGTGGTTGACAGAGGATAAGAATTATGTGATGCATTCGTCGCCGAGAGACAATGGCGGGCAGAAATCCATCACCCATTACAAGACCCTGAAGACGAACAGAAAATTCTCGATGCTGGTCATGAAACTCGAAACCGGACGTAAGAATCAGATACGCGTACATTTGCAGCACGTTGGGCATCCCATCGTGGGCGATAAAAAATACGGCTCAAAAATCAGCGCCATTAAAAGGCTTGCTCTTCATGCGCAGGAACTAACTTTTATGCATCCGCTAACCAACGAAATACTGGAATTTAAGTCGCCCATCCCCAAAAAGATGCAGATGTTGGTTGAATAAAGTTTCAGGTTCAAAGTTGTAGAGACGTGGCGCGCCACGTCTCTACAACTTTGAACCTGAAACCTTGAACCTTGAACTTTAAACTTGGAAAACTTTGAACTTTTTGAAACAATTTTCCTCTTTTATTCGTTCTATCTGAAATCATTATTCTAATTTTGCAGGGGAAAAAGAAAAAATAACTTTTTCACTCGAAAATTTTGCTCTTTGTTCTATTTCAAAGAGCCTTATTTGCTAAAATTGAGACAATTAAGTAAACTACATAAAAAACACTATGGGAAGAGAAATTAAATTCAGTCTCCTTTATCGCGACATGTGGCAATCCTCGGGGAAATATCAGCCGCGTGTTGACCAATTAAACCAAATAGCGCCGGTTATTATCGACATGGGATGTTTTGCCCGTGTAGAAACAAACGGCGGCGCATTTGAGCAAGTCAACCTCCTTTACGGCGAAAACCCCAACAAGGCTGTTCGCGAGTGGACAGCGCCATTCAACAAAGCGGGTATTCAAACGCACATGTTGGAACGCGGTCTGAATGCCTTGCGCATGTACCCTGTTCCGAAAGATGTCAGACGTTTGATGTTTAAAGTAAAAAAGGCTCAAGGCACCAATATCTCCCGCTCGTTCGACGGACTGAACGATGCCCGCAACCTCGAACTTTCGGTGAAATACGCCAAAGAAGCAGGCATGATTTCGCAAACATCGCTTTGTATCACCCATTCGCCGATACATACCGTTGACTACTACCTGAATTATGCCGATAAACTCGTTGGTTTTGGCGCAAACGAAATATGTTTGAAAGATATGGCCGGTGTAGGTCGTCCCGCATTTTTAGGAAAACTGGTAAAAGCCCTCAAAGACAGGCACCCCAATATTCCGATTGAATACCACGGACACACAGGCCCCGGTTTTTCGGTAGCCTCTATGCTGGAAGTAGCCCGTGCAGGCGCCGATTACCTTGATACGGCAATCGAACCATTGGCTTGGGGCATGGTGCATCCCGATATTATTACCATACAAGCCATGCTGAAAGATGCCGGATTCTCGGTTCCCGACATCAACATGAAAGCCTATATGGAAGCCCGGGCGTTGACTCAGTCGTTCATGGACGATTTCCTTGGTTATTTTATCGACCCGTCCAACAAAATTATGAACTCACTGCTGGTTGGCTGCGGTCTTCCGGGAGGTATGATGGGCTCGATGATGGCCGACCTCAAGGGAATGCATTCGGCTATCAATATGGCGCTTACCAACAGCGGAAAACCGACGGTAACATTGAACGACCTGGTAGTTCAGCTATTTCAGGAAGTAGAATATGTATGGCCTAAACTTGGTTATCCTCCGTTGGTTACACCATTCAGCCAATACGTGAAGAATATTGCCCTGATGAATATCTTCTCGCTGGCTCAAGGCGAATCACGATTCTCGAGAATTGACAAAGACAGCTGGAACATGATTCTGGGTAAAACAGGTACGCTCCCCGGAAAACTCGACGATGAAATAATAGAACTGGCCAAAAAACAAAACATGGAATTCTACACCGGCAATCCACAAGACGAATATCCCGATGCCCTGGACGGATACCGCAAAGAAATGGACGAAAACGGCTGGGAATACGGACAAGATGACGAAGAACTGTTTGAATTGGCCATGCACGACCGCCAGTACCGCGATTACAAATCGGGCGTGGCAAAAGAACGCTTCAATGCCGACCTCGAAAAAGCGAAAGAAAAGGCCGGAGCGCCTATTATCATCACCCGTCCGGTGATAGAAGTGCCTGCATTCGATGCCAAAGCCATTCAGGAAAAATACCCCGATGCAAAACCCTTGCAAGCAGTAGCTTCGGGACAAGTATTGTGGCAAATAGACTTAGCCGACCCATCCACTGCCCCCGTAATAGGAACAGAAGTGAAAAAAGGCGATCTCGTATGCTTCATCCAAGCATACTACGGTCTGGTAGAAGTGCAGGCCTTGGAATCGGGTAAAATTATCCAGATAGAAACAAAACAAGGAGACAAAGTACAGAAAAACCAGGTATTGGCTTATATTCTGTAAGAAGTTACAAGTTATATTGCAGGGGCAACGCGTGCGTTGCCCCTTTTTTGTGTTCTTCCTGTCATTGCGGACTTGATCCGCAATCTCCTTTCCGAAGCGCTATTTATATGATGCTTAAATGTTCCGGAAAATTTAATATATTTGAAATACTGATATAAATGACAAAAACATTATCTTTATGAAATTTTTCGAGGTACAAATCGTTTTTTAATAGAAAAGGAACTATGGACTATATTGAAATAGAAGGATATAAATCAATAAAAGAACTTCATTTAGAACTGAAACCGATCAATATATTGATTGGCGCCAATGGAGCAGGAAAAAGTAATTTTATTTCCTTTTTCAATTTCCTCAAAACGGCTTATGAAGGAGAATTAAAGTCATTTGTTACAGGACGAGGCATTGACAGTATTCTCCATAACGGTCGTAAAAACACACAAAACTTATCTTCAAAATTATCATTCGGAGAAGGAATAAATAGTTATACTTTTAATTTGAAGGTAGAAAATAGAACATTTGTTGTACAATCTGAAGAATTGGGATACAGAGGCGATGATTGGCAAATAGCAGACTCGGCTACAGAACTGAAAGTAAGAACAGATAATTCCTTCAGAACTAAATATATCAATTCGTACTTATCTAATCTTAAAGTTTATCACTTTCACGATACGGGAGTAAATTCGCCTTTTAATAGCGATTCTAAAGTTATTGATAATAGAACCTTGCAGAGTAAAGGCGGTAATTTAGCTGCTTTTTTATACAAGCTCAAAAATGAGGATGAGGCTGTTTACAATCGAATAGTAAAAGTGATTCAGTCCGTTGCTCCTTATTTCAAGGATTTTGATTTAAAACCGGATGGAGATAAAATATTTTTGGCTTGGCGGGACAGGTTTAGCGAAAACCTGTATGGCGCTTCTGATTTTTCCGATGGCGCCATTCGCTTTATAGCGCTTGCTACATTATTCCTGCAACCGTACCCGCCTGCTGTTATTATTATAGACGAACCCGAACTTGGATTACATCCTTTTGCCATAAGCAAATTGGCAGGCTTGGTACGTTCGTTTGCACGTCAAGAGAATAAGCAAGTCATAATTTCAACCCAATCTGTTGAACTGGTAAACAACTTCTCTGCCGAAGAGGTCATTACTGTCGATAACATCGCCGGAGAATCTGTATTTAATCGTTTACAAGAAGTTGATTTATCGGAATGGCTACAAAATGATTACATGATTGGCGATATGTGGCGGCAAAATATATTGAGTAAAGGATTTCCTAACAGATAATTATGATAGACATGAAAAGACTTGTAATTATTTGTGAAGGAGAAACAGAACAGGAGTTTTGCTCTGCTATTTTAAAAGACTACTTTTTTCAAAAAGATATACTCATACAGAGTCCTTTGATAAAAAAATCACATGGCGGAATTGTGTCATGGAAAAAATTGAAAAAAGAAATTGAAATCCATTTGAAACAAGATAAGCAAGCCTGTGTAACTACATTCATCGATTTATATGCGCTGCCTTCCGATTATCCAAATTTCGATATAAGCAACGTTGATAATATGGAAAAAGGCATGAAAGAAGGTATAAACAGCGCACTAAATTCTCGTTTTATTCCCTACATTCAAAGGCATGAGTTTGAATGTTTTATGTTTGCATCACTTGATATACTAAAAGCAACATTCAAAAGAGGCGACAATAATTATACCGAAATTGAAAAAATAACAACTAAATATCGGTCTAATTTAGAAGATATTAATTGTGGTAGCGCAACAGCTCCTTCAAAAAGATTAGAAAAATATTTACCACAATACCAAAAAGGCCTTGATGGAGCTTATTTAGTAGATGAAATAGGACTTGAAACCCTTAGAAAAAAATGTCCTCGATTTAATAATTGGTTAGAATTGTTAGAAAACTTTTAAGATACTTCCCCTACATTTTTCCTTCCCCCCGCACATGGCAAACGCATGAAAAAATTTAGTACTACTGTTACGGATGAGATTCCTCCCTTTGGTCGGAATGAATCGCCCATTGGTGGTTTAAGGGATGAGGAAGTGGCGGCTTCGCCGCCACTTCCTCATCCCCTCTCCCAAAAAGGAGACTGTCATTCCGACCAAAGGGAGGAATCTCCTGCTCATATCAGTAACTTTACCGAAAGGCATAAGCAGTAAAATTTTTCATGGTTTGCCCTGCATTTTCTACCAAATAATGCATATATATACAGAAAAATAATTATTTTTGCATCCGATTTGTATATTTATACATTATATGAGTAAAAAAGACAGGCATATTGCTATCGAAGAAATCGTTTCGACACAGGAAGTCGAAAGTCAGGAAATGCTTTTGAACTTGCTTCTTGATAGAGGTTTTGAGCTGACACAGGCCACCTTATCGAGGGACGTCAAAGAGTTGAAGATAGTGAAAATGCCGACAGCACTAGGAAAATATGTTTACCAATCGACCGGAAATCAACAAACTGAACCCTCGCAACTATCTTCGCACGGTTTTTTGGGAATTGAATTTTCGGGTAATTTGGCCGTTGTGAAAACTCGTCCCGGATATGCTATGGGCATTGCCGCCGAAATTGACGAAAAAATATCGCGGGAAATTATAGGAACTGTGGCCGGAGACGACACCATATTATTGATTATACGGGAGAATGTCGGACAAGAAGAGGTAAGGAGGGCTTTGGCTCAATTTATAAAACATCAATGAATAATTAGAACACTATATAATAATGGAAGATAACATCAAAGTTTTGACTGCCGGCGAGGAACACATAAAATACGTTCCAACCATTTTAGACACAATTGAAGCCGCAGCAAAAGTACGTGGAACCGGAATTGCTAAAAGAACGCCGGAATATGTGGAACAAAAAATGCGCGAAGGAAAATCCATCATCGCCCTCTCGGGTGATGAGTTTGCCGGATTTTGCTATATCGAATCGTGGGGGAACAAGCAATATGTTGCCAATTCGGGCTTGATAGTTGTGGAAAAATTCAGGGCGCACGGCTTGGCCAGACGCATCAAGCAAATGGCTTTTGCCCTTGCCCGCACCATGTATCCCGAAGCAAAAGTTTTCGGGTTGACATCGGGCGCTGCCGTTATGAAAATCAATACCGGACTGGGATATGTGCCTGTAACATTTGCCCAATTGACCGATGATGAGGCTTTTTGGAGAGGCTGCCAGGGTTGCGTGAATTATGACATACTGACCCGTACCAGTCGCAAACACTGCATTTGTACGGCCATGCTTTTCGACCCGCAAGCACACGACGACCAGCCGGAAATAAAAGAGTTGATAAAACAATTAAAAAAAGATATACAATGAAAAAGAAAGTAGTTCTGGCATTCAGCGGAGGATTGGATACCTCGTTCTGCGCCAAATATTTATCCGAAGAAAAGGGATACGATGTTTACACAGCCATCGCCAACACAGGTGGTTTTTCGAAAGAAGAACTGAAAATAGTGGAAGAAAAAGCCTACAAATTGGGAGCGGTAAAACATGCCACACTCGACATCACCCAGGAGTATTACGAAAAAAGTATCAAATACATGATTTTCGGCAATGTTCTCCGCAATGGCACCTATCCTGTTTCCGTCAGCTCCGAACGTATTTTTCAGGCCATCGCCATTATTAACTATGCCAAAGAAATTGGAGCGGATGCCGTTGCGCATGGCAGTACCGGAGCCGGAAACGACCAAGTACGCTTCGATCTCACCTTTGATGTATTGGCGCCCGGCATCGAAATCATCACCCCTACCCGCGATATGCTCCTTACCCGCGAATATGAAATAGATTACCTGAAAAAGCACGGGTATGTTGCCGATTTCACCAAAATGGCCTATTCCATCAATAAAGGTCTGTGGGGAACAAGCATCGGGGGAAAAGAGACCTTGAAATCGAACCAAACCTTGCCCGAAGAAGCTTATCCTTCGCAACTGACAAAAAACGGCGCCGAAGAACTGAGCATTGATTTTGAAAAAGGAGAAATTGCCGCCGTCAATGGCAAAAAATATGCGAATAAAGTGGAAGCAATCAACAAAATAGAGGAAATTGCCTCTGCGTACGCCATCGGTCGCGATATGCACATCGGCGATACAATTATCGGTATAAAAGGTCGCGTGGGTTTTGAGGCTGCCGCTCCTCTCGTGATTATCAACGCGCATAAAATGCTGGAAAAGCATACCCTGACCAAATGGCAACAGTATTGGAAAGAACAACTGGGCAACTGGTACGGCATGTTTCTGCACGAAGCCTTGTACCTCGACCCGGTAATGCGCGACACCGAAGCGTTTCTGCAAAATTCGCAGGAAAACGTAACCGGTCGTGTGATTGTCAAGCTATTGCCCTACCATTATGTACTGGTCGGCGTGGAAAGCGATTACGACCTGATGAAAGCCGACTTTGGAGAATATGGCGAAGTAAACAAAGCCTGGACATCGGACGATGCCAAAGGTTTCACCAAAATATACTCCATTCCAACGAAGATATTCCATAGTGTGCAGAAAAAAAACGGGAAATAATTTTTTAACCACGGAGTTGCACGGAGGGGTTGTGTAAATAGCCTGTCATCCCGTGCTTGACACGGGATCTCCTAACGGATGCTCAAATATTATGCCTTTGTTAGGAGATTGCGGGTCGAAGCCCGCAATGACAACTTTGTAACTCCGTGGTTAATTTTTAAAAAAACAAAAGAAAACAATATGATAAAAATAGGAATAATAGGAGGCGCCGGATATACTGCCGGCGAATTGATACGCATATTGCTCAATCATCCGCAGGCCGAATTGGTATTTGTGAACAGCAGCAGCAATGCCGGTAATAAACTGTACGACGTGCACGAGGGCTTGTTTGGCGATACCGACATGAGCTTTACCGACCAACTGCCCTACGATAAAATCGACGTCTTGTTTTTCTGTACGGCGCATGGCGATACGAAGAAGTTTTTGGAGGAGAACACCGTTCCCGTCAACCTGAAAATCATTGATTTGTCCACCGATTACAGGCAGGCATCGCCCTATCATAACTTTGTTTATGGTCTGCCCGAACTGAATAAAGAGCTGATACAAAAGGCTTCGCGAATAGCCAATCCGGGTTGTTTTGCTACGGCTATTCAATTGGCCTTGCTGCCTTTGGCAAATGCCCAGTTGCTGAACACGGAGATACATGTAAATGCCACCACCGGCTCGACAGGCGCAGGCGTAAAACCCTCGGCGACCTCCCATTTCAGTTGGCGCGAGAACAACCTATCCGTATATAAAGCTTTTGAGCATCAGCATCTTAGCGAGATACGGCAATCGCTGACAAACTTGCAGGCTTGGTTTCAGGAAGAAATCAATTTTATACCTGTGCGCGGTAATTTCACCCGGGGGATATTTGCCAGCATTTACCTCAATTTTGAAAAAACGGCAGAAGAAGCCATCAAATTGTACGAAGATTTTTATGCCGAAGACCCATTTACAAATGTGTCGGCCAAGAATATTGACCTGAAACAGGTGGTAAACACCAATAAATGTGTACTTCATCTCGAAAAGCACGGCAATAAATTGCTTATCCTCTCCTGCATCGACAACCTCCTGAAAGGAGCATCGGGGCAAGCCGTACAAAACATGAACCTCATGTTCGGCTTGGACGAAACCACCGGATTGGGGCTGAAAGCGAGCGGGTTTTGATAAAGAAATAAATGACATTGAATGATTCATAGAATAAATGTCCCGTTAGGGACAGAATGTTGGTAGAAAAAGACGTTCCTTTAAATCCAATGTGCCGTTAGGTACATAATGTAGAAAACAATAATAATTATATAAACAATAAACCAAATGAAACCATTCAACGTATATCCATTATTCGATATAAATATCGTAAAGGCAAAGGGTTGCCATGTTTACGATGACAAGGGCAATGAGTACCTCGATTTGTATGGCGGTCATGCCGTTATATCGGTTGGCCATGCCCACCCTTATTATGTGGCGAAAGTAACTGAACAGCTGAACAATATCGCTTTCTACTCCAACTCGGTAGTGAATAAATTGCAGGTTGAGTTAGCCGAAAAACTGGGTGAACAATGCGGTTACGCCGATTATTCGCTATTCCTTGTCAACTCGGGGGCCGAAGCCAATGAGAATGCCTTGAAGCTGGCGTCTTTCCACAATCAGCGGAAGAAAGTACTGTCATTCAAAAAATCGTTTCACGGACGCACATCGGCAGCGGTGAAAGTAACCGACAGTCCCGCCTATCAAGCGCCGGTGAATAACGGATTGGAGGTTGTTTTTGTCCCCTTCAACGACATTGACACCGTTAAGCAGGAACTGGAGAAAGAAGATTTTTCATCCGTCATCATCGAAGGAATACAGGGCGTAGGCGGCATTCAGATACCCGACGACGAGTTTATGAAACAACTCCGCGAAATATGCACCCAAACCGGTACTGTTCTCATCCTCGACGAAATACAGTCGGGCTATGGTCGTAGCGGTAAATTCTTTGCTCACCAATATGCCGGTATCCAGGCCGATATTGTAACTGTGGCCAAAGGAATCGGCAATGGTTTTCCCATGTCGGGCGTATTGATAAGTCCCCTGTTCAAAGCTATTTACGGGCAATTGGGAACTACCTTTGGCGGCAATCACCTGGCCTGCGCCGCTGCCATAGCCGTACTCGACATTATGAAAGCCGAAAAGCTGGTAGAGAATGCTCAAAAAGCAGGCAATTACCTGATGACGGAACTAAAAAAACTGCCCCAAATAAAAGAAGTCCGTGGACGAGGCCTGATGATAGGAATGGAATTTGAGACGCCCATAAAAGAAATGCGCACCAAGCTCTTGTTTGAAGAAAAAGTGTTTACGGGAGCAAGCGGCACAAACGTATTCAGGCTGCTGCCCCCGCTTTGCCTGACCTTGGAGCAAGCCGATGTTTTTTTGCAGAAGTTTAGGAAAATATGCTGATGTGCTAATGTGCTGATGTGAATAATGTGCCAATTAGCGCGAAGCGATAATAAACTGAGTGTCATTGCGGGCTCCGACCCGCAATCTCCAAATATTATTCACATTAGCATATCAGCACATTAGCATATCAGCACATTAGCATATCAGCACATCAGCACATTATTCTCATTTGCTAATTTGCTAATTGACTAATTATTTTTGCTACCTTTGCAGGCGTACAATACAGTTTAGGGAATTAATGCTACGAATCAAGCGTTTATATCTATATATTTTGCAAGAATTTATGCCAATGTTTTTCATGACATTTGCTATATGCTTGTTCATATTATTGATGCAATTCTTGTGGAAATATGTAGAAGACCTTGTGGGGAAAGGCCTCGATTTGCTGGTGTTTGCCGAGTTGTTTATGTATGCCACTTTGAGCCTCATACCCATGGCTTTACCCTTGGCAATACTGCTGGCATCGCTGATGACATTCGGTAATTTGGGCGAGCGGGTTGAATTAACCGCTACAAAAGCCGCCGGAATTTCGTTGCTCCGAACCATGCGGCCACTCATTGTTGTCATCGGATTTGTGTGTATCGGCGCGTTCTTTTTTCAGAATGAGGCCATGCCTAAAATCAATGTTAAGATTACAACATTGATGCGGTCGATAAAAATGAAATCGCCCGAGTTGGATATTCCAGAGGGAACATTTTACAACGAAATTGAGAATTTCAACCTGTTTGTAAAGAAAAAAAATAAAGAAACAGGAACATTATACGGCGTAATTATTTACGATACATCCGAAGGATTTGACAGAACACGGATTATCCTCTGCGATTCGGCCAACCTGAAGATGTCGGCCAATAAAGACTATCTGCTGCTAACCCTGCTTTACGGACAGCAATTTGCCAACTTCGATAAACAGGGAAATAGCATGACTACCGTAAGCAGTAGTCCCGGGTCGAATAGTTTTGTGCCGTATAGCAGGGAGAATTTTCAGAAGAAGGAAATAATTATTCCTTTCGATGCCAATTTTAATCGGATGAACGAATCGACCTTGCAGGGTACGCAATTGGCCAAAAACATAAAAGAATTGCAAACCTCGATAGATTCGTTGGCAATTATTGTAGATAGTTTAAATGTAGTGGACAGAGATGTAGCTTTGAATCAGACACACAGGATGGCAGCAGTGAGTAGAGACACCACCCGGCAACAACCCCTTACAGGAACAATAGACCTGGATTCGTTGTTGAATACATTACCGACTCAGTCGAAGATGGATGTTTATGCCAATGCCGCCGCCATAGCCGAGATGAATAGAAGCGACCTGTTGTACCGCTCGATGACGAAGTTGAACATCAATAGCGAAATACGGAATCATAAAGTAGAATGGCACAAAAAGTTTACCCTTTCGTTTGCCTGTCTGATCTTCTTTTTCATAGGGGCGCCATTGGGGGCTATCATCCGAAAAGGCGGATTGGGGGTGCCGGTGGTTGTATCGGTCATCTTGTTCATTATCTATTATATATTCGATAATGTAGGACGAAAAATGGCGCGGGATGGCGTGTGGGACGCATGGGAAGGCATCTGGTTGAGTTCCTTTATCCTGTTCCCGCTAGGGGTTTTCCTGACCTACAAAGCCATGAAAGACTCGGCGCTGTTGAATATGGATGCCTACCGGAACAACCTGATTATTTTATATAAGAAATTACTTAATCTTTCGCAGATTATATGGAAAAAATAACACTAAATACTATCGACGAAGCGATAGACGAAATAAAAAAAGGCAACTTCGTGGTAGTTGTCGATGACGAAGACCGGGAAAATGAAGGAGACCTGATTATTGCGGCGGAAGCAATTACTGCCGAAAAAATAAACTTCATGGAAACACAGGCACGGGGGCTGATATGCGTTCCGCTTACTGCCGAAAGGTGCGACGAGCTGGAGTTGCCCATGATGGTTAGCAACAATACATCCACTCATGCCACGCCGTTCACGGTATCCGTTGACTTGCTTGGCGGAGGCTGCACCACCGGCATATCGGCCAGCGACAGAGCAAAAACAATTCAGGCATTAACCCGCCCCGATACCAAACCCGAAGACCTTGGACGACCCGGGCACATATCGCCGTTAAGGGCGAAAAACAAAGGCGTTTTAAGTCGCATCGGGCATACCGAAGCTGCGGTGGATTTGGCCAAATTAGCCGGATTTTATCCGGCAGGCGTTTTGATTGAAATAAAGAAAGAAGACGGCGAAATGGCGCGCCTTCCCGAACTCAGGAAATTTGCCGATACACACAATCTGAAACTTATATCGGTTGCCGGTTTGGTGAAATACCGCCTCGAGAGAGAATCGTTAATAGAAAAGGGTGTGAAAGTAAATATGCCGACACAATATGGTGATTTTAAACTCATTCCGTTTCGCCAAAAATCGAACGGATTGGAGCATATTGCCTTAATCAAGGGCGAATGGGGAAAGGACGAACCAATTCTTGTGCGTGTGCATTCGTCGTGTGCCACCGGAGACACTTTCGGGTCGAAACGCTGCGAATGTGGCGATCAGCTGCACAAATCAATGGAAATGGTTCAGAACGAGGGGAAAGGCGTAATCGTTTATCTAAACCAGGAAGGACGCGGCATAGGACTGATGGCCAAAATGGAAGCCTACAAATTGCAGGAAGAAGGTCTTGACACAGTGGATGCCAATTTACACCTCGGTTTTGGCGCAGACGAACGCAATTATGGCGTGGGAGCAGCCATCCTCCGCGAATTGGGCGTAACGCAGATGCGACTGATGACCAACAATCCGGTAAAACGCATCGGGCTGGAATCGTTTGGACTGGAAGTAGTTGAAAACGTTCCTATCGAAATAGAACCCAATCCCTTTAACCTCTTTTACATGAAGACCAAAAAGGAACGCATGGGGCACACCCTGCACAATATCAAATAAAATAATAACTCGAAACCAAGATTAAATCTAAAATAAAATGTTACAAGCTTCTTCTCGTATAGCAAATCTTTCGGCATCGGAAACACTGGCGATGTCTCAGAAAAGCGCTGAACTCAAGGCGCAAGGTATTGATGTAATCAATTTAAGCGTTGGAGAACCGGACTTCAACACGCCACAACACATCAAGGATGCGGCAAAAAAAGCCATTGACGATAATTTTTCGTTTTATACACCCGTCCCCGGTTATTTGTCTTTACGAAAAGCTATTTGCAATAAGTTACTGAAAGAAAACAACTTAAATTACGAACCCGATCAAATTGTTTGCTCCAATGGCGCCAAGCAATCGGTATGTAATGTCGTTTTAGCAGTTGTTAACCCAGGCGACGAAGTGATTATACCGGCGCCCTATTGGGTTAGTTATGTCGAAATGGTTAAACTGGCCGAAGGAAAAAGCGTTATTGTTTCGGCAGGAATCGATCAAAACTTCAAAATAACTCCGGCACAGTTGGAGAAAGCCATTACGGCAAAAACAAAAGCAATCATTCTGTGTTCGCCCTCCAACCCCACCGGAAGCGTGTATTCAAAAGAAGAATTGAAAGCTTTGGCTGAAGTATTGGAGAAACATCCGCAAGTGATTGTTATAGCCGATGAAATTTACGAGCATATAAACTATATGGGGCAACACGAAAGCATTGCCCAGTTTGAAAATATCAGAGACAGGGTGGTCATTATCAATGGCGTATCGAAAGGCTATGCCATGACAGGATGGCGTTTGGGCTGGATTGCCGCTCCCAAGTGGATAGCAGCAGCGTGCAACAAATTGCAAAGCCAATACAGCTCGGGGCCTTCCTCTATTGCGCAAAAAGCGGCCGAAGCCGGTTATTCAGGCGATCAGGCGTGTGTGGAAGAGATGCGGAAAGCCTTTGAACGCCGCCGTAACCTGGTGGTTGGGCTGGCCAAAGAAATAGCAGGATTTAAACTAAGCGAACCGCAAGGCGCATTTTATATCTTCCCCGATTGCAGTTACTATCTGGGAAAATCGTACGAAAACAACAAAATCAGCACATCAGCCGATTTGGCCATGTATTTGCTGGATGTAGCGCACGTAGCATCCGTAGGAGGAGTTGCATTCGGCGCACCCGAATGCATCCGCTTTTCGTACGCCACATCAGACGAAAATCTGGTCGAAGCCATGAAGCGCATCAAAGAGGCGTTGGGGAAGTTGAAATAATGGGAAAAATGAGAATAATGTGCCAATGAGAATAATGTAGGGTCGCGGCGTGCCGCGACCTTATTTTTTGCATGGGTTCGTAGGGGCGTATGGCATACGCCCGCTGCCACGAATGGGTTGCGACGAATATATAATTTGCGTTGATTGTTTGGAGATTGCGGGTCGGAGCCAGCAATGACAGAAATAAAAAAGGACAACGCACGCATTGTCCCTACATTATTCACATTAGTCTTATTGGCACATTATTCTCATTATTCCCATTAGTCTTATTATCACCGTGGCGGCGAAAGATAAATAAACGGCTCAAGCGGTATGTTCCGGAGAATGAAGAATGAAATTATAGCGATCAAAGCCAATCTGGCGCACAGCGATGAATAGAAGAAACCATTCAGGTGGGTGTCTTTCTTCAATCCGTAATACGCCACCAGTATGTAGTACATATACAAAAGCGCCGGTAAACCCAACACAAACAGGGCATTATACCTCAAAGCATTCAACAAATGGCCATGCAGCAAATAATGCACCGCCCGTTGACCGCCGCAACCCGGACATTGAAAGCCCGTTAAGGCATGAAACCCGCATTGTATGCTGAATGACGATCGGTCTCCGGTATAATGCGCATAATAGAAATAAGCTATCACAAGCGGCACAATTACAGCAAGGGATATAACTATATATTTCCTCATAACACATTATTTTTCATATTTACGCTTCCTGTAAAAGCTATATCCACCGGTAACAAGCAACACAAACACAAGCGGAAGCCCAGTATTCAGGAGGCTGTAAAAAGTACGCTCCGAATAGATTAACTGCTTGTTTATCAGCCTTATCTGTTGCTGCTTTGTACGCAGCGATAGCCATTCGTCATCGTGTGCCAGCCAATTCACGGCATTTACAATAAAATCGCGGTTGCCGTACTGCCTGTCCGAAACACGGTCGTAGCCCATTGGCAAAACCTGCGAACCGCTAAGCTCATTCTTAATTACATCGGAGGAGGACGCCACCACCATTTTAGTCGGCTGACTGCTTGATGCAGGCAATCTTCCGTCCATCACCACACTATCGGGGATAAGGCGGTTGGTGAATGCCGAATTAAACCGGCCTTGCAAAGAAACAGCCACCGGAAGGAATGACTGGTTAAAGTAACTAGCATCCGCATGAATAGCCGAAACATCAAACGTTATACTTTCGGGTATATCTACAACATGTGTACGGGGCGAGGTGGTCAACAGGATAGTTGCATCGACCGGTGTAGAGCGATTTATCAAATCAATAGAGCTTGCAAAAACGGCTTTTACGACAGATATATCTTTTGTTACCGGGTTGTTAATCGAAGGAAGCAATAATGTAGAATAGTACCAAGGGACTTCGGTGTATTGACCGGCATCCGGCTCTCCCGAAGCAAGTACCACCGATGTACATTGCATATCCTGAAGCAGCACGGGATTGATACGAACGCCGTAGTTGAACAGTAAATCATCCAGATTTGCTTCGTTTTTCATGCTGGGAGTTGAGGAGTTCTGCCGGAGTTCGTCCCACGAAAGATAAACGCCGTCAATCAACCAAAGGATTCTTCCGCCCGCCATCAGGTACTGGTCCAAGATAAATTTTTCCTGTTCGTTGAACTGATCGGTCGCTCCCGCTATGATAACCACCTTAAAATCATCGAGTATCGAAATATTACGACCTATTTGTCCACGGTTAACAAAAAAATACTTCGAGAGCAGTTCCTCCGCATCATACACATGGGGGCGGGGCCATTCGCCGTGTCCTTCGATAAAAGCAACGGAAACCGGTTCCTTTTCCCGAAGCAGCCGTATAGCGTCAATAAACTCAAATTCAAGGTTTTCGATGGAGGCATTTAGGTTCTCTTCCGCCGAATAGCCCCCAATATTCTTGAGCAAGTTTATTTGCAAAGTATCCTCGCCACAATACGCTTGAGCATAGGGATAAATTATTTTCCGGCTGGTTTTTCCTTCCCTGTCCGTTTCGTTCAGGACGATTCCCTTCATGTTTTGTTGGGCCATCGTAGAATAAACCGCCTCCTGACTGTTCCCCAAAGAATAGGGATTAACAAACCCGAAAGTGATGCGATTGTCGCTGTATCCGTTGAAATCGGTCAGCATATCTTTTATCGCATCCTGCAACCGCCTGAAACTTAAATTCATATCGCCATCCAAATAAACGTCAAAGTGCACAGGGGCTTTTTCGGGGGCTGCCTGTCTCAAGAGTTGCTTGGAATAGTTGCTGAGCGTATAGCGTTTATCGGAAGTGAAATCGAAACGGAAATCGGGAAGAAAGAGGCAAATTAAATTGAGGACTACAAAAAACGCCAGGGTCGCGCCAAAGTGCTTCTTTGTTCGTTTATTCTTATGGCTCAAAACAAACAGGCTAAGCGCGACGAAAACGACTATGTAATTAAACAAGGCCAGCAAATCGCCAAACCGTATCACACCCTTATGCATCAGCTCGTTATGACTCGAAAGTCCCATTGAAGAGAGCAGCAATTCCATTTTGCCCGAAGCGAAAAACGAAGCAAAAAGCTCGAAGCCATAAAAAGCCACAAAATTAAGGCCAATAGCTATCAGAAATGCAATTACCTGATTATTAGTCAATGAGGATGCAAACAAACCGATGTTTACAAATACCAGTCCGAGGAGCAATAACGCGATGTAGGAAGCTATAATTTCGTGCATATCCATGTTTCCGGCAGGAAGGCTCAGGGAATAAACCGAAAAAACGTAAACAAGCGTAGCAATCGCAGCCAGAAGAACAATCGCCCACAAAGCAATTAATTTACTGAAATAGAGCGAAATAATACTCACCGGACGGGATTTGAACGCCTCCCAGTTTTTGTCTTTCTTTTCTTCGGCAAACGCACGCATCGTCAGCGAAGGAATAATTATCAAAAGCAAAATGGAGGCCAACTGAAAAAACGGCTCCAGATTGGCATAGCCGTTATCAAGGATATTAAAACTTCCCGCAAAGTACCAGTTCATCAATCCGGCGGCAAGCAAAAACGCCAGCAGAAAAGAAATAGCTACCGGAGAGCATAGCAACAAGGTCAATTCTTTTTTTACAAGTATCTTCATATCTCGAAATAATAATGCAAAGTAAAGAATAATATGCCAATGTGCCAAGCCTCCCCACCCCCCGTAGGGGGGATGACAACTATTCAGCACAGAATACACAAACCATAGGAACGCAAATTACGCGGATTACGCAAATTTTAGCAATTTATATATTCTTTAAAATCAGTCAATTCATAAAATTATTTGCGATAATTCGCGTAATCCGCGTAATTTGCGTTCTACTATTTACCCCCACATTTCCGATAGCTTCCTTAAATCCCCCCTACGGGGGGCGGGGGGGCTAAAAAAGAGCGGCTTGGATGTCCAAACCGCTCTTTTTATGCTGTGAAAATTTCAAATTATTCAGCGCTTTCTTCTTTCGGAGCTTCTTCGGTTGCCACTTCGGCAGCGGCGGGTTCTTCCGCAACAGCTTCGGCTTCAACAACAGCCACTTCGGATTTCTTTTTGGCAATAGCTTCGGCTTTCGCTTTGTTTACTGCTTTTTCGGCTTCGAGACGTGTTTTGGCGTCGATAACAGCTTTCGATGCATTTTTGTTTTTGTCTGCATCTATTGCTTTTTCTTTATCCGCTTTCCATGCTTGGAATTTGGTTTCGGCTTCTTCTGCTGTGAATGCGCCTTTAGTAACCCCACCCAACAAGTGTTTCTTCAAAAGAACGCCTTCGTGCGAAAGGATGTTGCGAGTGGTGTCGGTTGGTTGAGCGCCAACTTGCAGCCAATACAAAGCCCTGTCGAAGTCTAATGTTACTGTTGCAGGATTGGTATTCGGGTTATACGAACCAATCTTTTCAATAAACTTTCCATCGCGTGGAGCCCTGCTGTCGGCAATAATAATTTGATAAAAAGCATAATCTTTATGCCCTCTTCTTTGTAAACGGATTTTTGTAGCCATTTTTTTTCTTGTTAATTTTCAATTAATGCATAATTAGTCATTAGCGGCTGCAAAGATAAGCATAAGTTTTGGTTATGCAAGAAACCGATAAGAATAATGTGAATAATGTAGGGTCGTGGCGTGCCGCGACCATATTTTTTGTGGGGTTCGTAGGGTCGTATGGCATACGCCCGCTGCCGCGAACGGGTATAATTTGCGCCATGCTCAGGAGATTGGCTAAGGCCGATTTACGCTCCGCTCCAATTGCGGGTCGGAGCCTGCAATGACACACGTGAGGGCGCGATTAATCGCGCCCCTACATTATTCACATTGGCACATTATTCTCATTAATCTCACTATTCTAATTATTTAATACCATTTTAACAGGAAATTAATACACATGTACGACAGAATTTAAGCGGCTCCTCTTTTCTTTGTGAATACTATTAATTTATATTTTAAATCAAAAATTACATAACTTATGAAGAAAAATTACTTTTTCAGAACCCTTTCGGTTCTTCTTCTGGCTTTGCTGGCAACAGGTATTTCGGCAAAGTCTATTTATGTCAATCAGACTACCGGAGACGATACTGCGAACGATGGGTTGTCGGATACTACTCCTTTTAAATCCATATCCAGGGCCTTGCTTAAATCGGATGCTGCAGCAGCCAATACTACTTGGTATGGACAAGGATTGAGTGTTGTTTTTGCAAACGGAGATATTATCGTTATAGACGGAGCTTACGATTTAACCTTAGACCCTGATTACAGAAAAGAAGGTTCACCAGTTTTTCCCGGAAAAACCGGTCAAGCAGCTATAAACGATGGTGGATTGTTTCTGCAAGGCGGTACAATGAATGGCAATTGGGATTATACCTTTCAGGGAGTAAACAATGCCACACTCACTACCAATCTCACCGGACGGGGAATTGACCTTCGGGGAGTAAATGGACAGATTACATTTAAAGATCTGACATTCGACAATTGTGGAGAAGCCACTCTAAATCAGGGTAGCGCAGTTTTCGCAGTCGATAACGGAGGTACTAGTAATGAGAAAACAGTTAGATTTGAGGATTGTACTTTTTCGAACAATTTATGTGGTAACGGAAAGGGTACGCTTAACTTTGGAAACAAACCCCGTGCAGAGGTGATAAATTGTACTTTCACCAACAATGTGGCAAATGAAGCCGGCGCCCTCAGTATAAACGGAAACTACGAAGACAACGTTGAGGTCACTCAATTGGCTGATGAGCTACTGAAAAGAACCCGAACTCAATTGATAGATGGTTGTACTTTTTATAACAATAGCACCAAAAACGGTAACGGTGGAGCTATTATAATTGAGAATGTTTACAATACAATCATACGGAACACAACTATCGAAAGCAATAAAACGAATACTACTAATACCGATGGTAGAAAAGGAGCCGGTATCTTTATCCGAAACAGAATACACAATGTGCTGCTGGACAATGTAGAACTATTGGATAATATAACGCAAGAGCATGGCGGCGGTATGGCAATAGATGCAGCAAGAATTGATGGCGCAGCAAGCAGAGTATATGGACCCGGAGCAATTACCATCCAAAACTCTATTTTCTCGGGAAACGAATCGGGAAGTACTAAAAAAGGTGGAGCTTTGTTGATTAATAACTCGAACGGGCTTATCAAGATTACAGGCGCTACTTTTGACGGAAATTCGGTAAGCGGTGGTGGTAGTGCAGGAGGAGCTATTGCTCTTGATGCCAATGCAAGCGCAACAAAACAAATTGACGTAAGAATTGAAAGCAGTTTGTTTACAAATAATTCAGCAGGAGACTCCGGTGGCGTGTTGGACTACACAAATAATTACGCTACTTACACAGCCAATCTTACGTTTATCAATACCACCTTCTACAACAATGTAGGAAACGGCGGAAACGGCGGTGGCGTAGCTACCTTTGGAAGTTGCCTTAATTCCAACTCTACATTCAAAATGATTAACTGTACGGTTACAGGCAATAAACACACCGGCAGCACTTTGGTTGGAGGTCTGCGGTTCCGCGATCCTTCGTATCCTTTGAGAAAAGAGATATATAACTGTATTTTCGAAGGTAATCTACAAGGCAACAATGAGCTCAATGATATTAGCATACAGGGACCGGATAGAGGAATATTAACTGCTGATCCGCTTGTTTACAGGTATTACAACATAGATGTACAAAATTCGTATATCGGTAAATTTTCTTGCGATCTGATTACCGCAGCCGGTACAGGTAGTAGTGGAGGCTCACCTGATGTACCAAAAATAACTCTTCCTGCCACCAACGTTGCATTTTACAGTAATGGCGCCAGTATAAATCCGTCCGTAGGTTTGCCAACCGATATAGCAGCAGCTTTTGCCACATACGGCGCCATTCCGTTGGTAAAAGATGCAGCAGGCTTAACAGCAGGCGATGCCCAATATTTGATAGCCGAAAGTATCTCTACCGACCAGTTGGGTTTCACCCGTAATTTTGTTGGCGGAAAATGTGCCGTTGGAGCCGTAGAACTCGATTATACAACTGTGGGTGTGGACAGCGAAACACTTCAACCGGCAACCAAAGAAGTTCTTTCGACCCAATACTACGATTTGACAGGCAAAGAGCTGAAAACCCCCAAAGGCTTCGTAATTGTGAAGACTACCTATACCGATGGCAGCGTAGCAGCAAGCAAAGCTATTGTTGAGTGAAAAACGAAAAGTGAAAAGTGAAAAATATGAGGGCAACGCGTGCGTTGCCCTTATTTTTTTTGGTATGCAGGTATTATCATTGCGGACTCCGACCCGCAATCTCCTATGCTTTGCAGAGAACTTCATCCTTGGCTCAAGGGGTTGCGAATACCTCATTTTCACCTAATGTCGAAAGAACGCAGATTACGCAAATTTACACAAATAAACCACTATATCTTTTTCTTATTTAATTGAAATTCAACAATAAATAAATTGCGATAATTCGCGTAATCTGCGTAATTTGCGTTCAAAAATACTTATGAGGCAGCCCCTCCTACATTAACCATTAACCATTATCTTCGCAATCTCTCCCACATACAAAAAATGAAAATCTTTTTCGGGATACCATTTATCGGCGAGGCTTTTGTCGCTGAAAAATTCTTCGCCCATGGGTTGGACGTATAATTTGTTCAGGAACAGGACTGTTTTGGCCTCTTTAAAATAAGGTATGTTTTTATCGTAGGCTACAGTCAGCCCCGATTTGCTTATTTTATCTTCGTTTCTTCCCGAGGCTTTTCCCAGGTACGAGAGCGTTTTTTTATGCGCTTCGCCCAAAAAGCTGAGCGAAAAAGATGCGCTTCCGTCAACAAATTCCTTTGTGTAGCGTTGCGGACGGATGACTACAAAAGCTACTTCTTTGTTCCACAGAATGCCGAAACCTCCCCAACTGGCAGTCATTGTATTCACTTTGCCGTTTTTTTCGGCAGTGATAAGCATCCACTCCTTGTCCTTTATATCGAAAGGAGTGAAAGGTAGTTCAGCTGCTTTTATTTTTTTGTGTTCCATTATTAATCCAGTTTTAATACGGCCAGGAATGCCTTTTGGGGCACTTCTACATTGCCTACTTGTTTCATTCGTTTTTTGCCTTCTTTTTGTTTTTCCAGCAATTTCCGTTTACGCGAAATATCGCCGCCATAACATTTGGCCGTAACGTCCTTGCGTACAGCCTTTACCGTTTCGCGGGCAATTATTTTGGCGCCGATAGCCGCTTGAATGGCAATATCGAATTGCTGGCGGGGAATCAGTTCCCGCAACTTTTCGCACATCCGCCGTCCGAATGTTACGGCATTATCGGTATGGGTCAAGGTCGAAAGGGCGTCCACCGGCTCGCCGTTAAGGAGAATATCGAGTTTCACAAGCCTTGCCTCGCGGTAATCGTGCATGTGGTAGTCGAAAGAAGCATAGCCCTTGGAAATGCTTTTCAGCTTGTCGTAAAAATCAATCACAATTTCGCCCAGGGGCAAATCGTAGATAATTTCGACACGGTCGCCCGAAATATAATCCTGCTTGATTAACACCCCTCTTTTCCCCAGACACAAGGTCATTATCGGCCCAATGTAGGCCATGTTGGTAATGATGGAAGAGCGGATATAGGGTTCTTCGATGTAATCAATCAGGGTTGGGTCGGGTAAGCCGGAGGGATTGTGCACCTCTTTCACGCCTCCCTTTTTGTCGTGAACCAAATACGATACGTTTGGAACGGTGGTTATCACATCCATGTTAAATTCTCGGTCGAGCCGTTCCTGTATAATTTCCATGTGCAGGAGGCCTAAGAATCCGCAACGGAAGCCAAAGCCGAGGGCCACAGACGATTCAGGCTGAAAAGTCAGCGAGGCATCGTTCAACTGGAGTTTTTCGAGCGAAGCGCGTAAATCTTCAAACTCCTCGCTTTCAATTGGATATACGCCGGCAAAGACCATCGGTTTTACTTCCTCAAACCCTGATATAGCGCTCTTGCAGGGGTTCTTCACGTGTGTAATGGTATCGCCAACCTTCACTTCTTTCGAGGTTTTAATCCCCGAAATAATGTAACCCACATCGCCGCAACCGATTGTTTCGCGGGGCGACATGGTTAGCTTCAATATCCCCACTTCATCGGCGTTGTATTCCTTACCGGTGGCGTAAAATTTCACCAGGTCGCCTTTGCTGATGGAGCCGTTCAGTATTTTAAAGTAAGCGATAATTCCACGGAACGAATTGAACACCGAATCGAAAATAAGCGCTTGCAGGGAGCCGTCCGGGTCGCCTTTAGGGGCCGGAACCTTTTCTACAATGGCCGCCAGTATATCGTAAACGCCCTCGCCGGTTTTTCCACTGGCGCGAATTATCTCTTCGCGCTTGCAGCCGAGTAGTTCTATGATTTGGTCTTCTACCTCGTCGGGCATGGCGCTCGGCAAATCTATTTTATTGAGGACGGGAATTATTTCCAAGTCGTTTTCGAGGGCCATGTAGAGGTTGGAAATGGTTTGCGCCTGAATGCCCTGTGCCGCATCCACAATAAGCAAAGCGCCCTCGCAGGCAGCAATGGAACGGGAAACCTCGTACGAAAAATCGACGTGCCCCGGAGTGTCAATCAAATTGAGTATGTAATCCTCGCCATTGTAAACGTATTTCATCTGAATGGCGTGGCTCTTGATTGTTATGCCTCGTTCTCTTTCCAAATCCATATCGTCGAGAACCTGCGCCTGCAAGTCTTTGCCCTCAACCGTTTTGGTGTATTCCAACAAACGGTCGGCCAAGGTGCTTTTCCCATGGTCGATATGCGCTATGATGCAAAAATTTCGTATCTTATTCATGCTTGTAAACTTGTTTACGGAGCGCAAAGATACGAAAAAAATGCAATTAATGTGCTGATGTGCCAATATGCTAATTAGAATAATGTGCCAATATGCTAATTAGAATAATGTGCCAATGTGAATAATGGGCGCGAAGCGACTATAAACTGACTGTCATTTGCGGGTCGGAGCCCGCAATGACAGAAATAAAAATGGTCGCGGCACGCCACGACCATACATTATTATTCTCATCAGCACATCAGCACATTATTCTCATTATATTCACATCAGCACATTATTCTAATTATTCTAATTATTTTGCATTTTATTTTCTAAATTTGCCAGCCACTTGTAACACCTAATTAAAAAAGAATGTCGATATATAATTTAATTTCCGGTGCGCTGAATATAAAGGAGTCGCAAATAGAAAAAACGGTGAATTTGCTGAATGACGGAGCCACCATCCCGTTTATCAGCCGTTACCGCAAGGAAGTAACGGGAGGGCTTGATGAAGTGCAAATAGCCTCAATCAAAGAGCAGTACGATAAAATAGTGGAACTCAAGAAGCGGAAAGAGACTATTTTGAAATCCATTGAAGAACAGGAGAAACTAACTCCCGAACTGAAAACCCGAATCGAAAACTGCTGGAACATCACCGAACTGGAGGATATTTACCTGCCCTACAAACCCAAACGCCAGACACGCGCCGAAATAGCCCGCAAAAAAGGCTTGGAAGGGCTGGCCAAGCTAATCATGTCTCAGAACAACATGGATGTGGACGAAAAAGCCTTTGCTTTTGTGAAAGGCGAGGTACAGGACACCAAAGAGGCCATAGCCGGAGCCTGCGATATTATTGCCGAATGGATAAACGAAGATGAATATGCCCGTAACTCCATCCGCACGATTTTTCAACGGGAGGCGGTTATTACTTCCAAGCTGGTGAAGGGGAAAGAGGAAGAAGGCGACAAGTTCCGCGATTATTTCGATTTTTCGGAAAAATTGAGCAGGTGCAGTTCGCATCGCTTGCTGGCCATGAGGCGTGGCGAGGCCGAAGGTTTTCTCAAAGTCAGCATTTCGCCCGAAGACGAAAATGCCATCGAGCGTTTGAACAAGCGGTTTATAAAGGGGAACAACGAAGCGGCCGATTACGTGGAAGCATCGGTAAAGGATGCCTACAAACGCCTGCTGAAACCCTCTATCGAAACCGAATTTGCCTCCATATCCAAAGAGCTGGCGGACGAAGAAGCTATCCGTGTCTTCATCGAGAATCTGAGGCAGTTGCTTTTGGCTCCTCCATTGGGGCAAAAACGTGTACTGGGGCTCGATCCGGGCTACCGCACAGGCTGCAAACTGGTCTGCCTCGATGCACAGGGAAACTTGCTGCACAACGAAACAATTTATCCGCATCCCCCTCAAAATGAGTTTGTAAAAGCAGGAAACAAGGTGGTGAAACTGGTCTCCACCTACAATATAGACGCCATTGCCATCGGTAACGGAACTGCCAGCCGCGAAACCGAACGCTTCATTACCAATTTGCGCTACGAAAAGCAGGTTCAGGTGTTTGTGGTCAGCGAAAACGGAGCTTCCATTTATTCGGCCTCAAAAACGGCGCGGGAAGAATTTCCCGAGTATGACGTTACCGTTCGTGGAGCCATTTCCATCGGGCGCAGACTGATGGACCCTTTGGCCGAATTGGTGAAGATAGACCCTAAATCTATTGGCGTTGGGCAATACCAGCACGATGTTGACCAAAACAAACTCAAGAAATCGCTCGATTTAACGGTCGAAAGTTGTGTGAATTTGGTGGGCGTGAATGTTAACACCGCCAGCAAGCATTTGCTGACCTACATATCGGGTCTCGGCCCTACCCTGGCGCAAAATATTGTCGATTACCGAAGCGAACACGGGGCGTTCAAATCCCGTAAGGAGCTGCTGAAAGTGCCGCGTATGGGCGAAAAGGCCTTTGAACAGTGCGCCGGTTTTCTGCGGATTGCCAATGCCGGGAATCCGCTGGACAATTCGGCCGTGCATCCCGAAAGCTACCACATTGTGGAAACAATGGCCAAAGACCTGAAAACAACGGTGAAAGACCTGATTGAAAACAAAGAGCTGAAAAAGTCGCTCGACCTGAAAAAATACATCACCGCCACCACCGGATTGCCTACCCTGACCGATATTATACAGGAACTGGACAAGCCGGGGCGCGATCCACGCAAAAACATCGAAGTATTTGAATTTGACCAAAACATCAGAACCATCGCCGACCTGCGCGAAGGAATGACCTTGCCGGGTATTGTTACCAACATCACCAACTTCGGTTGCTTTGTGGATGTGGGCATTAAAGAAAACGGCCTGGTGCACATCTCGGAACTGGCCGACCGCTTTGTATCCGACCCTACCGAAGTGGTATCGCTTCATCAGCATGTGCAGGTAAAAGTGATTTCGGTGGATGCTGTCAGGAAACGGGTGGCGTTGTCGATGAAAACAGCCCCCTAAATCCCCCGTAGGGGGACTTTTGGATCCCCCCCTACGGGGGGCGGGGGGGCTTTTAAACCGCCGGTAAACTCATTCCCGTAATTTTGCGGTATAAATCCAATGCATAGACGTCTGTCATTCCCGAAATGAAATCCAATACGGCCAGAATGCGTGTGTATAAGGAGCCGCCGGATACTTCGTACTGGTCGGGAATGCGTCTCAATATCAGTTTGGAGTACTCTTTATCGGGTTCCAAAATGGCCTTGATAAGAATATCCAGCAGAAAAGTGATAATCCGGTGTCCGGCAAGTTCAATATCCAGCACATCGTGCGAGCGGTATATGTTCACAAAGGAGAAGTCCTTACAGGCTTTATAAGCCATTCTTTGCCGGTCGGAGATATGGTCAATCAAGGACTTATTGAATTCTCCCAAAAGAATTCCGGCTTCTTTTTCCAGAAATAATTGTACACATTCGTTCACCAACAAGCCTATTATACCCGAACGGAGGTAGGCAATCTGTTCGTTCACATCTTCCACAATCATCATGGTGTTCAGCAGCCTTTCGCGCCGCTCTTCGGGGAAAAAGCCGAGAAAAAAGGCCTTTAGCTTTTCCGTTGAGACGAGCCTCAATTTATGGGCATCCTCCAAGTCCATGATTTGGTAACAGATGTCGTCCGCCGCTTCAACCAGATAAACCAGCGGGTGGCGGGCATACCGGAGCGGTTCTTCCTGAATCCTGATCATGCCCAATTCGTCGGCAATCTTGGCAAAATCGCGTTCTTCCGCCTTGAAAAAACCGAATTTACCCTTAG
Organism: Viscerimonas tarda; assembly: GCF_054601255.1. Taxonomy (NCBI): domain Bacteria; kingdom Pseudomonadati; phylum Bacteroidota; class Bacteroidia; order Bacteroidales; family Dysgonomonadaceae; genus Viscerimonas; species Viscerimonas tarda. The sequence goes on from NZ_BAAHWV010000016.1 coordinate 55,338, forward strand.
CGCCTGAAGACTGGGAGGAAAACGGGTACTTGGCAATGGACGCCAAGGTAGAATAGGTCAATACAAATCCGCCTTTCCGTCTGCCCGCAAATTGATGCATCAACAAACGGATAGAGTTGGCATTGCCCTCAAAATTAGTGAAATCCGACCAGCGGCCTCCCTCCTTCTCTACTTTTTTCTGCAACACAGCTCCATTCCCCTGCGAAAAATAAGTCGAAATAGCTTTTTCGCCCGAATGCCCGAAAGGGGGATTTCCCAAATCGTGCGCTAAACAGGCAGCGGCTACAATATCGCCTATCTCCTCAAAATCGGCCTCCGAGCCGGGGTATTTTTTTCGTAGTTCTTTTGCGGCAAGCGTCCCCAGCGAGCGTCCCACACACGACACTTCCAAGCTGTGTGTCAAGCGGTTGTGAACAAAAACACTGCCCGGCAGCGGAAATACCTGTGTCTTATTCTGCAAGCGCCTGAATGGCGACGAAAATATAAGCCGGTCATAATCACGTTGATATTCTGTTCTGTCATGCTTTCGGGCATCATGAAATTCCTCCATACCCAAGCGTTTTGACGAAAGAAGTTTTTCCCAATTCATCCTATTTTAATTTTATCCATTCAAACTTACACATATTTCCTGAATTATGTGTAAGTTTGTCCTCCAAAACAACAATTATCACATAAAAAAAAAATTACAGATGCTTTCGTATATCACCTGGGATTTTGATCCCGAACTGTTTAATTTATTCGGAGCGAGGGAAGTCCGTTGGTACGGATTGTGCTGGGGTATAGGCATATACTGCGCCTTTCTGATAGTACAAAAAATATACAAATCGGAAAAGTTACCCGAAAAATGGTTCGAGAGCCTGTTTTACTATGTTGTAATCGGGGTAATCATCGGCGCACGTCTGGGGCATTGCCTGTTTTACGATCCCATCAGCTACCTGTCTCACCCAGTCGAAATTTTAAAAGTATGGGAAGGCGGCCTGTCAAGTCATGGCGGCGTTATCGGCATCATTGTTGCCGTTTGGTTGTATTCGCGAAAGATAACCAAGAAGAGCATGTTGTGGACATTCGACCGGCTGATTGTAGGAGCATGTATTACCGCCACATTTATCCGAATCGGGAATTTGCTTAATTCCGAAATATTTGGCCGTCCCACCGGTTTACCCTGGGCCATGCGTTTTTTAAGAAGCAGGGAATACCACGAATTGGTTCCGAATCTGGATATGGGATGCCACCCTACCCAACTATACGAAGCCCTGGTTTATTTCGTCTTGTTTGGTGTTGCCTTGTGGTTGTTCTGGAAGACCAAAGCCAAAGAAAAACAAGGACTTATACTGGGAATATGTATAACCGGCATTTTCCTGTCGCGCTTCCTGATAGAAATACTCAAGAACGTGCAGGAACCGTTCGAGTTGCAAATGCGCGCCTCATACGGCATCGACATGGGACAGCTGCTTAGCGTTCCGTTTGTTATTTGGGGTGTGTGGCTTATTTTTAATAGTTTCAGGGTTCAAGGTTCAAAGTAGAAGGCTGTTTTATAAGTATTTTTGAACGCGAATTACGCAGATTACGCGAATTATCGCAATTTATTTATTGTTGAAATTCAATTAGATAAGAAAATATAAGTGGCTTGTTTCAGGGCAAACGCATGAAAAAATTTAGTACTACTGTTACGGATGAGATTCCTCCCTTTGGTAGGAATGACTCGCTTGTTAGTGGTTTAAGATCCGACCCGCAATCTCTTGGCAACTTACCAATTAAATAATTAAATAACATGCTTAAACCAATCAAAATAATAGACGACCTGTATTATGTGGGAGTAAACGACCGCACAAAAGCTTTGTTTGAAAACCTCTGGCCCTTACCCAAAGGCGTGTCTTACAACTCGTACCTCATAAATGACGAGAAAACAGCCTTGTTCGACACGGTTGATATTTGCTATTCGGATACTTTTCTGCAAAAATTAGAGACGGCGCTCAACGGCAAACCGCTCAACTATGTAATCATTAACCACATGGAACCCGACCATTCGGGCTCGCTCGGTTTACTGAAATCGAAATATCCTGATATACAGATAATTGGAAACAAAAGAACGATTGATATGGTGAACGGGTTTTATGGCATTTCGGAGGGTGTAAACCTTATCGGCGATGGCGACCAATTGAGTTTGGGAAAACACCAGCTGGTTTTTTACCTGACGCCCATGGTGCATTGGCCCGAAACCATGATGACCTACGAAACCACCCAAAAGATCATCTTTTCGGGCGATGCTTTCGGCTCTTTCGGCACACTCGACGGTGGAATAACCGATGCACAACTTCATCCCGAAAGGTATTACGACGAGATGATTCGCTATTATTCCAACATTGTCGGAAAGTTCGGTTCGCCCGTTCAAAAGGCGCTGGAAAAACTGAGCGGATTGGATATAAATGTGCTCTGTTCTACCCACGGCCCTATCTGGACGTTGAAAGACCAAATAGCCAAAGTGGTATCAATATACGACAAACTCAGCCGCTACGAGGGCGACGAAGGGGTAATTATCGCCTACGGAAGCATGTACGGACATACCGAACAAATGGCGGAAGTAATTGCTACCGAACTGGCTCAGGAAGGAATTAAGGAAATTATTCTGCACAATGTGTCGAAGCGTTCGCATTCGTACATCATACGGGATATATTCAAATACAAGGGGCTGATTGTCGGTTCGCCAACATACAACAACAAACTGTTTCCCGAAGTTGAATACCTGCTTTCAAAAATAGAAGGACGGGAGATGAAAAACCGTTACTTCGGGTATTTCGGCTCTTTCACCTGGGCAGGCGCAGCCGTAAAACGCCTGGCACAATTTGCCGAAGACCTTAAGTTTGAAGTAGTAGGCACACCGGTAGAAATGAAACAAGCCATGCAACCGGACAACTACGAAGCATGTGTAGCCCTAGGTAAAGCCATGGCCGTCAGGTTGAAACAGGACCGATGTGCTGATGTGCTAATGTGCTGATGTGAATAATGTGCTGATGTGAATAATGTGGGGGCAACGCATGCGTTGCCCTTAATTTGTCAGCGTTTTTTATCGCTTCGCGCCAATTAGCACATTATTCACATCAGCACATTGCAAACATTAATTCTGTTTTTTTTCCCCATGTCTGATAAATTTTATAATTTTGGGCATTATTTTCAAAAGAATAGATTTTATATGAATATTTCATACAACTGGTTAAAAGATTTTTTAGATTTCGACCTCTCTCCCGACGAAACAGCGGCTGCATTAACATCAATCGGTTTGGAAACCGGTGGCGTAGAAGAAATTCAGGCGATTAAAGGCGGACTGGAAGGCTTGGTGATAGCCGAAGTGCTGACATGCGTAGCTCATCCCGATTCCGATCATTTACACATAACTACTGTGGACGTTGGACAAGCCGAAGCCCTGCAAATTGTTTGCGGAGCGCCCAATGTGGCGGCCAATCAAAAAGTGGTGGTAGCGCTTATCGGCACAAAACTTTATGAGGGTGAAGAAACTTTTACTATCAAAAAATCGAAAATACGTGGCGTAGAATCTTTCGGAATGATTTGTGCCGAAGACGAAATAGGCTTGGGAACCAGCCACGACGGCATAATTGTATTGCCCTCCGATGCCAAAGCAGGAACACCGGCAAAGGATTACTACAACATAAAAAGCGATTACGTGTTGGAAGTTGACATTACGCCCAACCGCATAGATGCTACCTCCCACTACGGCGTAGCCCGCGATTTGGCGGCCTGCCTCAAACAAAACGGACACAATCCGGGCTTGCGGCTTCCGGCAGTTGATGCATTTAAAACTGTTGCCGGACAGAAAGGCATTACCGTGAGGGTGGACAATACGGAGGCTTGTCCCCGTTACTCCGGTGTAACGATAAAAGGCGTATCGGTGAAAGAAAGTCCTGATTGGTTGAAGACCCGGCTGAGCTTGATTGGCTTGCGCCCTATTAATAATGTGGTGGATGTTACAAATTATGTGTTGCACGAACTGGGGCATCCCTTGCACGCCTTCGATATGGATTACATTTCGGGAGGAAGCATTATTGTGCGCACTGAACCCGAAGGAACGAAGTTTACCACACTCGACGGCGTTGAACATGCCTTGAGCGATAAAGACCTGATGATATGCAACGACAAAGAAGGCATGTGTATCGGCGGTGTGTTTGGCGGGCTTAAATCGGGCGTAACGGACGAAACAACGAATATATTCCTCGAATGCGCTTATTTCAATCCTACCTGGATACGAAAAACCGCACGCCGGCACGGGTTGAACACCGATTCATCTTTCCGTTTCGAGCGAGGCTGCGACCCCAACGATACGGTGTATGTGCTGAAACGTGCAGCTCTCCTGATTCAGGAACTGGCTGGCGGCGAGATTGTTGGATCCATTCAGGATGTGTATCCCAGCAAAATAGAACCGGCCATTGTGGAACTGAGCTACCAGAAAATAAATTCGCTGATTGGTAAGGATATTGATCCCGAAACCGTCAACTCCATACTGGAAAGCCTCGAAATAAAACCGGCGGGAGATGCCGAAGATGCGCTGATTCTGGCGGTTCCTACCTACCGGGTGGATGTGCAACGGGATGTGGATATTATCGAGGACATTCTCCGCATATACGGATACAACAATGTGGAAATTGGCGAAAAGCTGGATTCTAACCTGTCGCACCAAACGCCTACCGATAGAAGCTACGACTTGCAATGCCTTATATCGGAACAGTTGACAGGAGCCGGTTTTTATGAAATAATGAACAACTCGCTGACAAAAGAGGCGTATTATACCGGTCTGACGGTTTATCCCGAATCGCATTGCGTGCGTTTATTAAATCCCTTGAGCGCCGACCTGAATGTCATGCGTCAAAGCTTGCTGTTTGGCGGCCTCGAAAGTGTTGCGTACAACCGGAACCGTAGGAATAACGACCTGAAGTTCTATGAGTTTGGCAATTGCTATTACTACGATGCCGACAAAAAAGTGGAGGGCGAAACCTTGAAGGAATATTCCGAAGAATTGCATCTGGGGCTTTGGTTGTGTGGCGATAGCGTAAGCAACAGCTGGGAATTGCAGGATGAAAAAGTATCGGTTTATCAACTGAAAGGATATGTAGAAAATATACTCCTGCGCCTGGGCTTGTCTGCCGGACAATACACTTACGAGCAATTCTCGGACGAAATTTACAGTATTGCCCTGAATATCAAGACCAAAAACAGGCAATTGGGAAGCTTGGGCATTGTGAGCAAAAAGCTGTTGAAAAATGCCGACATCAATACCGAAGTGTATTTTGCCGAATTGAACTGGAACGCCATCATGAAAGAAACCAGGAAACATGCGGTAACCTTCAAAGAGATATCGAAATATCCGGTGGTGAAAAGGGATTTGGCTTTGCTCGTTGATAAAACCGTCATGTTCGACCAAATTGAAAAAACAGCCCGGAAAGCCGAAAAGAAACTCCTGAAAGAGGTAGCCCTTTTTGATGTATATGAAGGAAAAAATCTGCCTGATGGTAAAAAATCGTATGCCGTAAACTTTGTTTTGCAAGATAGCGAACGAACGCTCGATGATAAACAAATTGATGCGATAATGCGAAATATACAAACAGCGCTGGAAAAAGAATTAGAAGCCAAATTGAGATGAGATAAAAAACGGATATATCTATTTGTAGAGACGTGGCGCGCCACGTCTTTTTTTATGCTCAAAAACAAGGAATAACATATCCCTTGCAACAACCCCGACTTACTGGGCTGTAAAAAAACTGTCATTGCGGGTCGGATCCCGCAATGACAGCCTTTTTTGTCGCTTCGCGCCAATTAGCACATTATTCACATCAGCACATTAGCACATTAGCACATGCCCAAGGGGTTTTAATTTGGTCAATGAAGTATTTTCATCTCAAAAGTTACTATATTTGTACTTCCATTCAGATTAAGAAAACAACGATGAACACTTTTGGAAATATATTCAGGCTAACTTCTTTCGGCGAATCGCACGGAACAGCTATTGGCGGCGTTATAGACGGATGCCCCTCCGGCATAGAGCTGGACATGGAGTTTATACAAAACGAGTTGAATCGCCGCCGCCCGGGACAATCGGCCATAACCACTTCACGGAAAGAAGCCGATGAAGTGCAGTTTTTATCGGGCATTTACGAAGGTAAAACGACCGGAACTCCTATCGGTTTTGCTATTTATAACAGCAACCAACATTCATCGGACTACGATAACATGAAAGACCTGTATCGCCCGTCCCATGCCGATTATACCTACCAACAGAAATACGGTATCCGCGATCACCGGGGTGGAGGCCGCTCGTCGGCGCGCGAAACCATTTCGCGGTGTGTGGGTGGAGCCATCGCCAAGCTGGCATTGAAGCAGTTGAATATCGACATTATTGCCTACACTTCGCAAGTGGGGTCTATTCAATTGGGCAAAAACTACGATGAATACGACCTTTCTCTAATAGAATCGAACATTGTGCGTTGCCCCGACCAAGAAAAAGCGGCGGAAATGATTGAGTTTATTAATGAGCTGAAAGCTAAAGGCGATACCATTGGCGGGGTGATTACCTGTGTTCTCAAAAATGTTCCCGTTGGGCTGGGCGAACCGGTCTTTGGCAAGTTACATGCGGCTCTTGGCGCAGCTATGCTGGGAATAAACGCCGTAAAAGGCTTTGAATACGGCGATGGTTTTGATGTAGCTCACCGCGGTTCGGAAGTAAACGATGTTTTTTACAACAATAATGGAAAAATAACGACCAAAACCAACCACTCCGGTGGCATTCAGGGGGGTATATCCAATGGACAGGATATTTATTTCAGGCTGGCGTTTAAGCCGGTGGCTACCATTCTGATGGCACAGGAAACCGTTGACATCAATGGAGAGGAAGCCGGTCTGAAAGCCAAAGGTCGCCACGACCCCTGTGTATTGCCACGTGCAGTGCCCATTGTGGAGGCGATGGCCGCAATGACCATTCTCGATTATTATTTATTGAGCAAAAAATGAGAAAATCAGTATTTATACTTAGTCTGTTGATAATGAGCTATACAAGCAATGCCCAAGATCAGGAAAGAATGGGGTTTATTAAATCGCTCAACCCCCAAAATCCGTTTTATGCTCCGTTCAATACACCGAAGGGAACCCCTCCTTTCGACCTCATAAAGGCGGCTGATTACCAACCGGCTTTTGTGGAGGGAATGAATGAGCAGGAATATGAAGTAAACCAAATCGTATTCAACGGCGAAAAACCCGGTTTTGAGAATACAATAGTGGCTTTGGACGAAAGCGGACAGCTGTTGAAGCGGGTTTCCCTGGTTTTTGATGCGATGATTAATGCGCAGACCGATACCATTTTGCAAGCCATTGCCACCGAATTATCGCCCAAATTATCGGAACACAGCGACAATATTACGATGAGTGAAGCCTTGTTTGAACGGGTGAAATACGTTTACGACAACGAACTTGAAAGTCCCGGACTGACGACCGAACAAAAAATACTCATCGAAAAATATTACAAGGAATTTGTTCGTTCGGGTGTAGCCCTTGGCGCTGCACAAAAAAACCGGTTGCGCGAAATCAATAAAGAACTGGGGCTGTTATCCCTCAAATTCGGGGAAAACTTGCTGGCCGAAACAAATAATTTTCGGTTGGTGATTGATAAGCAAGCCGATTTGTCGGGACTTCCGGCGGATGTGGTGGAAGTAGCGAGCCAAGCAGCAAAAGCGCTGGGGCTGAATGGGAAATGGGTTTTTACGTTGAGCAAGCCCAGTTGGGCGCCGTTTTTGCAATATGCCGACAAGCGCAGTTTGCGCGAAACCTTGTATAAAGCCATGTACAACCGATGCAACAACGGAAACGAATACGACAACAACGAGATAATCAACAAGACAGTCAATCTGAGGCTGGAAAAAGCCAACCTACTCGGATACCAGACGCACGCCGGTTATGTGTTGGACGAAACCATGGCCAAAACGCCCGAAAATGTGTTTAAACTGCTGAATACCATTTGGAAATATTCGCTGCCCCAGGCCAAAAAAGAGAAAGAAGAACTCCAAGCCTTGATTGACAAGGAAAGCGGCAATTTCAAACTCGAATCCTGGGACTGGTGGTACTATACCGAAAAGCTACGCAAAGAAAAATATACCCTGGACGAAGAATTGCTCAAGCCCTACTTCCCGGTGGATAATGTGCGCAATGGCGCTTTTATGGTGGCCAACAAGCTGTATGGGGTCAACTTCAAAGAGCTTGATAATGTGCCTGTTTACCAAAAAGACGTCAAAGCGTTTGAAGTATCGGACGCAGACGGTTCCTATATCGGCGTCATCTATCTGGACTACTTCCCTCGTCCCGAAAAACGCAACGGGGCCTGGATGGGACACATCACCAATCAGCAGGTGTATAAAGGAAAATACGTTCATCCCATTGTGTATAATGTAGGAAATTTCGCGCTTCCCACAACAGACAAGCCATCCTTACTGACACTGGATCAGGTTACTACCCTGTTCCACGAATTTGGACACGGTTTGCACGGATTGCTCTCGAAATGCACCTACGACAAGCTGGCCGGCACATCGGTATCGCGCGACTTTGTGGAATTGCCCTCACAAATATACGAGCATTGGGCGTTTCATCCCGAGGTATTGAAGTTGTATGCCAGGCATTATCAGACAGCTGAAATCATCCCCGACGAATTAATCAGGAAGATACAGGATGCATCGGTGTTTAATATGGGTTTCGAGACTACCGAATTGGTGGCCGCCGCTATTCTGGATATGAAATGGCACACCATCGAACAGCCCCAAACACTTGATGCAGGCGCATTTGAGACCAATGCCCTGAACAGTATCGGCTTAATTCCCGAAATCATCGTCAGGTACAAAAGCCCCTACTTCGCCCATGTGTTCGATGGCGGGTATTCAGCCGGATATTACAGCTATTTATGGTCGGAAGCGCTTGATGCAGACGCCTTTCAGACATTTGAAGAGAAAGGCGTATTCGACAAGGAAACAGCCCAATCGTTCAGGCGCAACATCCTCTCCAAAGGCGGAACCGAAGACCCGATGGTGTTGTACCGCCGCTTCAGGGGAGCCGACCCTAATCCTGTTTACTTGCTTAAAAACAGAGGGTTTATTAAGAATGAAGAATAACAGCCCCTCCAACCTCCCCGTAGGGGAGGCTTTTGAACTCCCCCCTCGGGGGATTTAGGGGGGCTTTAAAACATATATTTATGAATTTACAAAATCTTGTACGAAAAAATATTCAGAACCTCAAGCCGTATTCATCGGCACGTAGCGAATTTAAGGGCGATGCCTCGGTATTTCTCGATGCAAACGAGAATCCGTTGAATGCCCCCTACAACCGTTACCCCGACCCGCTGCAATGGAAACTGAAAGGAAAGATAGCCAAAATAAAAAACATTGAGCCGGATCAACTATTTCTCGGAAACGGCAGCGATGAACCTATTGACCTGGTGGTTCGTATATTTTGCGAGCCCGGGCAGGATAATATTGTGGCTATGGATCCCAGCTACGGCATGTATCAGGTATGTGCCGACATCAACAACATTGAGTACCGCAAAGTATTGCTGAATGCCGATTATTCGCTGGATGCCGGTAAACTGTTGGCTGCCACCGACAAAAACACCAAGCTTGTTTTCCTTTGCTCGCCGAATAATCCGACAGGTAATCGCCTCAATAGAAGTGAAATACTGAAGGTAATCAACCGCTTCGAGGGCATTGTGATTCTGGATGAAGCCTATATCGACTTTTCGATCAAAGACAGTTTGTTGCCCGAACTGGATAAGTACCCCAACCTGATTATTCTTCAGACCTTCTCCAAAGCCTGGGGACTTGCCGGCATCCGTTTGGGAATGGCATTCGCCTCTGCCGGGATTATCGGATTCTTTAATAACGTTAAATATCCGTACAATATCAACCAATTGACGCAGGAATTTGTTCTATCGGAGCTGGATAAACCGGAACGGAAAGACGAGTGGGTAAAAACCTTGCTGGAACAACGGGAATACCTTGTCGGCGAACTAAAAAAACTGCCATTCATCGAAAAAATATACCCTTCGGATGCCAATTTTGTGTTGATAAATGTCGCCGACCCGAACGGAATATACAGCAAACTGGTGGAAATGGGTATCATTGTCCGCAACCGCAATTCCATATCCTTGTGCTTGGGATGCCTGCGTATAACTGTCGGTACACCCGAAGAAAACAGCAAACTGGTAGAAGCGTTGAAAAAAATAGTAAACAAATGAAAAAAGCCTTGTTTATTGACAGAGACGGCACCATTGTTATAGAGCCGCCTGTCGATTATCAGTTGGATAGCCTCGAAAAGTTGGAATTTTATCCGAAAGTTATCCGCAATCTCTATTTCATTCGGAAGAAGCTGGATTTTGAATTTGTGATGGTAACCAATCAGGACGGATTGGGAACCGCCTCTTTCCCCGAAGAAACCTTTTGGCCGGCACACAACCAAGTACTCAAAACCCTTGAAGGAGAAGGTATTCGTTTCGACGACATCCTCATCGACAAAAGCTTTCCCGAAGACAATGCCCCTACCCGCAAACCGCGGACAGGCCTGTTGGTCAAGTACATGCAGGGAGCGTATGATTTGGCAAAGTCCTTTGTTATAGGCGATCGGTTGACGGATGTGGAACTGGCTAAAAATTTGGGCAGCAAAGCCATTTTTTTGGATGAAAACACCGAAATACCCGATAAGCTGAAAGAATATTGTGTGTTGCAAACCTCGGATTGGGACAAAGTAAGCGAATTCCTTTTTGCCGGAGAACGCACAGCCGAGATAAAACGGACAACCAAAGAAACTGACATCTATATTTCGCTAAATCTCGATGGAAAGGGACGATGTGATATATCCACAGGCCTGAGTTTCTTCGATCACATGCTGGAACAGATTGGTAAACACTCGGGCATGGACCTGACTATCAGAGTGAAAGGCGACCTGAATGTGGACGAACACCACACCATTGAAGACACGGCGATAGCGCTGGGAGAAGCCCTGAATAAAGCGCTGGGAGACAAACGAGGTATCGAACGGTACGGCTTCTGTCTGCCGATGGACGACTGCCTGTGCAGTGTGGCGCTGGATTTTGGCGGACGCGCCTGGCTGGTATGGGATGTTGAATTTAAACGCGAAAAAATAGGCGACGTGCCAACGGAAATGTTCCTGCACTTCTTCAAATCATTGAGCGATGCCGCAAAAATGAACCTGAACATCAAGGCAGAAGGAACAAACGAACACCATAAAATAGAAGGCGTGTTCAAAGCCCTGGCCAAAGCTATAAAAATGGCGATAAAAAGGGATATTTTCAACTTTGAATTGCCCAGCACAAAGGGAACACTTTAAACAATCACAAATTAAAATTAAGGTCTGAAGTTCTTCAACTTTGAACTTTGAACCTTGAACTTTAAACTTAATTTATGACATCAAATAACTCAGCATTAGTCCTGTTCTCGGGAGGACAAGATTCTACCACCTGCCTGTTTTGGGCATTGAAAAAGTTTTCATCCGTACGCAGCCTGTGTTTTACATACGGGCAACGCCATTCGCAGGAAGTTGAGATAGCCCGAAAAATAGCCGAAAAAGCCGGCGTCCCCTTTCAATTGCTGGACGCCTCCATCATCAGCCGCTTATCGAGCAATTCGCTGACCGACACGAATGTAATTATGGACAGCCAAAAACCCGAAGACTCCTACCCCAACACATTCGTCCCTGGTCGCAACCTGCTGTTCCTCACATTTGCGGCGGTAATAGCCCGCAATCATGGCATACGAAACATCGTTACCGGCGTTTCCGAGGCCGATTACAGCGGTTACCCCGATTGCCGCGATACGTTTATCCTGTCGGCCAACACAAGCATCAACCTGGCGATGGACGAACACTTTGACATTCACACCCCTTTGATGTGGCGCGACAAAGCTGCGGTATGGCAATTAGCCGATGAATTGGGCGTTTTTGACATTGTTCGCACCCAAACGCTCACTTGCTACAACGGCATTCCGGCTGAGGGCTGCGGCGAGTGCCCCTCCTGCAAACTCCGCCAGCAAGGACTGGAGAGCTATCTGAAAACAAAAAAGAAATAAAAAGCCATGCAAACAGAAAACCTCAGCGCGCTTGGAAACAAGACCGAGTATAAAGACAATTACGCTCCCGAAGTACTGGAAGCATTCATCAATAAACACCCCGGTAACGACTATTGGGTAACGTTCAACTGTCCCGAATTTACAAGCCTGTGCCCCATTACCGGTCAACCCGATTTTGCCACCATCCACATCAATTACCTGCCCGGCGCGAAAATGGTAGAAAGCAAAAGCCTGAAATTGTACCTCTTCAGTTTCCGCAACCACGGCGCCTTTCACGAAGATTGCGTCAACATCATTATGAAAGACCTGATAAAACTGATGGAACCAAAATATATCGAAGTCATCGGCCTTTTCACACCCCGTGGCGGAATAAGCATCTACCCCTTCTGTAACTACGGCAGACCGGGCACAGCGTATGAAGAAATGGCAAAAACAAGAATATTGCAAAGAAATCCGCAAGAAATTCGCGTATAATTTGTAAAATAGCGCAATAATTACTACTTTTGTATCCGCATTTCGGGATGTAGCTCAGCCCGGTTAGAGTACACGTCTGGGGGGCGTGTGGTCGTACGTTCGAATCGTATCATCCCGACTGGTGAGTATTAAGAGGTTAGTCTTTTGGCTAGCCTCTTTTTTTTATTTATCCAACTCCTTTATAAGCATATCATAAATTTCTTGCCACGGTTTTTCGTAAAACTTGGTTGATATATCAGCAAGTTTTCCAAACGTTTCGGAAGAAAAAAAAAGTTCAGATGCTTTTTTATCTGACATATTATAGTCGATAATCAACTTTTCTACTATTTTTTCGCCAATATCTTCAAGATTAAAAACGATATTATGTTGTTTCCTTTTTAAATATTGTAATGAATTCACCGTACAAAAACAAATTTGGTGAGATGGTTCCGGGTGTATTAGTTGTTCAAAAAATTCCGCTCTTGTAATATCATTATTCAAAAAACGCAATATACGATTCTGTATTTTGTCGTCTGCAACGGGGCCTTCTATAATATCGTAACAATGTGTAGGCTTTTTCGTTTTTCTGTTTTGTATCACAAAATCAAACCACGCATCGTTGTAATCTTCAAAACGTAAAACATTTACATTATTGTCTTCATACGCATCCTCGTCAAATTCAAACTCGGTAATAACGCAGTCGCTACGTTTTCTTATGACTTTTCTAACAGCCCAAAATTCGGCTTGCGAGCAAAGTTTTGTAACGTAAAAACCGCACCCGAAATCTCTTTGTAGTTCTCCTTTCGCCAAATCAATTTCGTGAATAACCGTATAACTGCCATGATAAACCTTCATCTTAAGCCTCCATTTTGACGACAATAGGCATAAATATCCCTCACTGCATATTCGGCGCTGTCGGTATGCAATGCCCACCAACAGTTGTTCAAGTAATCCCATCCGCCATATTCTTTCAGGTAAAAAAAGGCGCTTTGTGCATTCATTTTATACGATTCGGCAAAGAAGGGTACAATAAAAGCGATGAAACTGATTTTATCACTCGTCTCCTTATCCAATACTTTCGTTTCCATGCTGTTTACTTTTTACTATGCCATGTAAAGGTAGTATTTTTATTTTATTTGCCAAATGGACAATTTATTTATCCAGCTCCTTTATAAGCATATCATAAATTTCTTGCCACGGTTTTTCGTAGAGCTTGGTAGAGGCATTTGATAATTGTGCAAAAGTATCTGAATTGTAAAATAGATCTGTAGCAAGGACCTCATCAACATTACGATCAAGCACCAAAGCTTCCAATAAAGGCTCTCCAATGTCCATTATGTTCCGCTTTATGATTGATAAATTACTGACATTTTTCAGCAATTGGAGGGAAACTTGTGTACAGAAACATATCTGATGCGTTGTTTCATGATAGGTTAGGTCTTTTAAAAAATCAGATTTTGAGATTTTGCCGGAAAGATATGAATTTATCCTATTTTGAATTTTGTCATCAGCTACAGGTCCTTCAACAATATCAAAATCATGCACCGAATCGGCTTCCTCGTTTTTCCTATTTTCCACAACAAAATCAAGCCACTGTTCATCGTAGCTATCAAAGTGTTTTATCTTACAAATAATTTTGGCAAATGGACTTTCTGTATATTCAAATTCAGTAACATATCCTTGTGTATTGTGTTTTGCACCAATTGTTTCAGCCCAATTTTCAGCGTGATGGCGAAATTTTGTAACGTAAAAACCACGCCCGAAATCTTTTTGAGGCAAACATTTTTCAAGGTCAATTTCCCTAATTTCCACATAACTACCATGATAAACCTTCATCTTGCAGCTCCGTTTTTATGGCAAATTTCATAGATATTGTGTATAGCCCAAATGTCATTGTCGGTATGCAATGCCCACCAATGTTTGTTAAGATAATCCAATCCTCCGTATTTTTTCAAATACCGGTAAGCCTCCTGCATATTCATTTTATAAGCATCGGCAAATTCTGGAATAATAAAAGCGATGAAACTGATTTTATCACTCGTTTCCTTATCTAATACTTTCGTTTCCATGCTGTTTACTTTTTACTATGCCATGTAAAGGTAGTATTTTTATTTTATTCGTCAAAATCCGGTGAAAAACATAAACGCTTTATAGCACGGGATGTCGGGCTTCTGAAAGAGCCTCTACACCGAAATTTGCACAAGAAAAAAGAAAAAGACACAAAAAAATACTATTATCCCAAAAATAATTTGTTAATTTGTTCTTTACTTAGTACGAGTAACCCAAAAGGAGAAATTTTATCTTTAATTACTATTAATTATGAGTGAGAATACTGTTCCCGAGTTGTTGGCTTCCGAAGAAAGTTTACAACCTGAATCGTCCGCTGCCTCTCATTTGTCAGCCCACCAGAGTTTGACAAAAGAAGAGATTGTGAAAAACTTAAAAACCTTATCGGAAAGTGAAGAACTTCCCGCAAGAGCCGAAACCGATTCGCTAAAACAAGCGTTTTACAAACTGAAATCCGCCGAAAATGAAGCTCTTAGAGCAAAATTTATTGAAGACAGCGGCAATTCGGAAGGTTTTGTTCTAGCTCCCGACCCCTTGGAAGAAGAACTGAAAAGCCTGCTAAACGCACTAAAAGAAAAAAGAGCGCAACTGGTGGCCGAAGACGAAAAGATAAAAGAAGAAAACTTAGCTAAGAAACTGGCAATCATAGATAAGATAAAGGAACTGACCGAAAGTACAGACGATTTTGGCAAGCTATACCGCGAATTTCAGGCTTTTCAGCAAGAATGGAACGAAATAAAAAACCTGCCTCAGGGAAAGGTGAAAGAATTGTGGCGGGCCTACCAAATATATACCGAAAAATTCTACGACTTAATTAAAATAAACAACGAACTTCGCGATTACGATTTCAAGAAAAATCTGGAGTTAAAATTAGCTATCTGCGAAGTGGCCGAAAAGCTGGATGAAGAAACCGATATTGTATCGGCGTTCCATCAACTGCAAAATTTCCATCAACAATGGAGGGACATCGGCCCCGTAGCAAAAGAATTGAGAGACGAAATCTGGGAGCGATTCAAAAATGTATCCACCTCCATAAACAAAAAATATCAGGAACATTTTGTTGAGCTGAAAGCATCGGAAGACACTAATTTAATCGAAAAAACAGCTATCTGCGAAGCCTTGAAAGGCATTGATTACTCCTTGCTATCCACCTCGAAAGAGTGGGACGAAAAAACCAAAGAAGTTATTGCCTTTCAGGAAAAATGGAAAACAATCGGCTTTGTTCCACGGAAAGTCAACGCCCAAATATTTGAAGAATTTCGCTCATTGTGTGATACTTTCTTCGATAAAAAGGCCGAACATTTCAGGTTGCAGAAAAACGAACTGGAAGTTAACCTCGATAAAAAGCGGGCGCTTTGCGAAAGAGCAAACAAACTGAAAGAAAGTACCGACTGGAAAGAAGCATCCAACGAATTAATCGGCATTCAGAAAGAATGGAAAGCCGTTGGCCCTGTGCCTCGCAAATATTCGGATGCCCTCTGGAAAGAATTTATTGCTGCTTGCGATTACTTCTTTGAGCAAAGAAACAAAATTGTTGACTCGAAAAAAGGAGAAGAACAGGCAAACCTGTCGTTAAAGAAAAGCATAATCGCCAAAATCAAAGAATTGGAGGCGGAAGCAGATGCTGCTATTGATGAAATAATGCCGAAACTTCGCGGTTTTATGGATGAATGGAACAGCGTAGGTTTTGTACCGTTTAAAGAAAAGGACAAAATTTACAAAGAATACCAAACGGCGCTGGACGTTCATTTCGACCGGTTGAAAGTGAATAAAAACGAACGGAAGATTCAGAACTTTAAGAATACCGTAGAAGACCTGTCCAAGTCGGAAGGGCCTAAAGAGAAGCTTTTGAAGGAGCGAAAACGGCTTATTAACCAATACAATAAAGTAAAGACCGATCTCCAGACTTACGAAAACAACATGGGATTTTTGTCTTTATCGAAAGGCGCCGACAGTTTGCTTAAGGATATGAACCACCGGATTGAAGACCTGAAAAATGAATTGGAACTAATCGCCAAGAAAGTAGATACCATTAATGAAAATCTGCAAATAATAGAGTAAACAAATGATAAAAATGTCCCGCTCAAATGAACTGTTGCAGGTTTATTCAGGCGGGACATTTTCTTTTTATAGCTAAACCTATGATAAACAAATTAATAGAGAAATTAAAAGACTGGAGAGCATCTGATTCATCTTTAATAGTCATCATTTCAAAATTTCTTTACTACAAACTTAGGGGGAAGAATATTTTAGCCTGCCAACGCACCATAATCAAGGGAGCTAAGAATATTGATACCGGCAGTTATCGCCTCTCTGTTGGCGTCGATTATGTTGGCTTTGTTCATAAAAAAGATTGGACATACCTGAACATACAAGGAAAATTCAAAATTAATGGGCATTTTTCTATTGGGAAAGGCTGCCGTTTTGATATAGGAAAAAACGCCGCAGTCGAAGTAGATTCTTCCTTGATTAAACCATTTACCAAGGTAATAATAGCGCACAAATTACACATAGGGAAAGGGACAGCTATTTCGTGGAATTGCCAACTTTTGGATGAAGACTTCCATCAGATTGAGTACGAAGGCCGAAAAAATAACGATGAAAACGGCATATTTATAGGCGACAATGTATGGATAGGTTCATATACCAGCATATACAAAGGAGCAAAAATCCCCAATGGATGCATCGTAGCGTCCAATTCGGTGGTAAAAGGGCCATTCGCCGAAGAAAACGTTTTGATTGCCGGAAATCCGGCCAAGATAGTCAAGCGAAACGTTTCTTGGAAATAAAAAAGTCAATCAAAAGTATTTTTGAACGCAAATTACGCAGATTACGCGAATAATTTTATGAATCGACTGATTTTAAAGAATATATAAATTGCGAAAATTTGCGTAATTTGCGTTCTCTCTGTATTCTGTTCAATAACTATTTATAATGAAAAACCCGCTGTTTTTCATTATTTCTTGGTATTGTGCACACCCGCTACATGCATTTACTTTGCAGCGTTATTATTAGTCTATACTTATTTCATATAGATAGTTTTTTAGTTGATCATGTAAACCCTACTGACGGGATGTCTGGTAGGGTTTACTTTTTTTATATTATTGTAACCACGAGCAAATGCATGAAAAAATTTAGAACCACTATTACGGATGAGATTCCTCCCTAAGCCCCCCCACCCCCCGTAGGGGGGATTTCAAAAGCCTCCCCTACGGGGAGGTTTGGAGGGGCTTCGCCGCCACTTCCTCATCCCTTAAACTACCAATAGGCGAGTCATTCCGACCAAAGGGAGGAATCTCCTGCTCATATCAGCAACTTTACCGAAAGTCCTTCGGACTTTTTTCATGCGTTTGCCCTAGAATTGTAGCGCCACACTTTGATTGTAACGAAAATATCTTTACATTTGCTTGTTTAATATTATACCGAAAAATCAATAACAATACAATTATAAAATTATGAAATTTGTCGTATCAAGTTCAGCCTTATTAAGTCATTTACAGGCAATTAGCAAAGTAATTAATTCAAAGAATACCTTACCGGTACTTGATTGTTTTCTGTTGGAGTTAAACAATTCGACCCTTACCCTGACCGCAGCCGATACCGAAACCCGTTTGGTAACATCGCTCGAAGTAAACGATATTGAAGGTAGCGGAACGCTGGCTATAAACGCCAAAAATTTGCTGGAACCATTGAAAGAGTTACCCGATCAGCCCTTGACTTTTGAGATAAATGACGAAAACCTCGAAGTGTTTATATTCTTCCACAACGGTAAATATAACTTTATTGGTCAGAATGGCGCCGATTATCCGCAAACAAAAGAGTTGAACGATTCGGCAATCAATTTGTCGATAGACCCGCAAGTGCTGTTTTCGGGAATAAACCACGCCCTGTTTGCCAGCGCCGACGACGAATTGCGACCGGTGATGAACGGTATCTACTTCGATATTACCACCGACGACCTCACTTTTGTTGCTTCCGACGGGCATAAACTGGTTCGCTATAAAACGCTGGCCGCCAAAGGAACCGAAAGAGCCTCGTTTATCCTGCCCAAGAAACCGGCCAACCTGTTGCGGAATATATTGGCAAAAGAAGTTGAACCGATTGACATTAAGTTCGACTCAAACAATGCATATATCAAAATGGCCAGTTACACAATGACTTGCCGCTTTATCGAAGGCCGGTATCCCAATTACAACTCGGTGATACCACAAGATAACCCGAATAAGATTCTGGTCGATCGCCAATCGTTGTTGAATGCCTTGAAACGCGTTTCGGTGTTCTCCAATCCGGCCAGCAGCCTGATTAAACTTCAGCTGTCGGAAAATAACATCATGATTTTCGCTCAGGACATCGACTTTTCTACGGCAGCCGAAGAATCAATCACCTGCCAATACAGCGGCACACCGATGAATATCGGGTTCAAATCGAATTTCCTTATCGAAATTTTAAATAACATTCCGGCAACAGAGGTTACGGTAGAATTGTCCGACCCATCAAGAGCAGGACTGATTATCCCCGTTGACGAAAAAAGCGAGGAAGACATCCTGATGCTGTTAATGCCAATGATGCTCAACGATTAAAAAAATCTGTCATTAATCTCCTAACAACATTATTTGACCGTCAGGAGATTGCGGGTCAAGCCCGCAATGACAAACAAGTAGTATATAAAGAGGCTTTTGAAACAGCCTCTTTTTTATCTGAATAAAACAAATTATGGAACTGAATCTAAAAAATCCCCTGGTTTTTTTCGACCTCGAAACCACCGGCACCAATATTGTACACGACAGAATAGTTGAAATATCCTACCTGAAAATAGGGACGAACGGGAGCAAAGATGTGAAAACAAAACGCATCAATCCCGAAATACCTATTCCGGCGGAAGCATCGGCTATCCATGGCATATATGACGAGGATGTGAAAGATTGCCCCACTTTCAAGCAAATTGCCCGGTCGCTGGCCAATCAAATAGAGGGCTGCGACTTGGCCGGATTCAATTCCAGCCGCTTCGATGTTCCCTTGCTGGTTGAGGAGTTTTTGCGCGTGGGTGTGGATATAGATTTCAGCAAGCGCAAACTAATTGACGTTCAGGTTATTTTTCACAAGAAAGAAGAACGGACACTTAGCGCTGCCTATAAATTCTACTGCGAAAAAGAGCTTGAAGGCGCTCATGGAGCCGAAGCCGATACACTGGCGACCTACGAAGTGCTGAAAGCCCAGCTGGACAGGTACCCCGATTTGGAAAACGACATGGGCAAACTAGCCGAAAAGTTTTCGGCCTACAACAACAATGTCGATTTTTCGGGACGCATTATTAAAAACGAAAACGGGATTGAAGTCTTTAACTTTGGCAAGCACAAAGGAAAACCTGTTGCCGGGATATTAAAAACCGAGCCAAGTTTCTATGCCTGGATTATGGACAGCGATTTTCCGCTGAACACCAAGCAGGCGCTGACAAAAATCAAACTGCGCGAAATGAACAGGTAAGTGGGGAAATAACCGATATTACGAATGAGATTCCTCCCTTTGGTCGGAATGACTCGTCTATTGGCGGTTAAAGGATGAGGAAGCGGCGGCTTCGCCGCCGCTTCCTCATCCCCTCTCCCAAAAAAGGAGACAGTCATTCCGACCAAAGGGAGGAATCTCCTGCTCATATCAGCCACTTTACCAAAAGGCATAAGCTGTAAAATTTTTCATGCGTTTACCCTATCATTGTGCGGAGCGTAGGAGGCGAATAAAATTCTTCCTGTTTAGATTGTGCCTGAACACAGGAGGGCTAGTGTGCTTATTTTCACTTACTAGACAGCTTCAACAGTTGTAGCGCCTTTTCCATATCGGCGGGAGTGTCTATCCCGATGGTTTCCGTTTTGGTGAATCCTACTTTAATTTTATAACCGTTCTCAATCCAGCGGAGTTGCTCCAGCGATTCCGCTTTTTCGAGTACCGATTGCTGCAATTTTGTAATCTCGCCCAATACATCAGCCCGGTAACCATACATGCCGATGTGCTTGTAAAAAGTATGCTTGTCCAGCCATTCGGAATGATGTACATCCCTGATATAGGGAATAATAGATCGGCTGAAATAGATGGCCTCGTTGTTTTTATTCACTATCACCTTGGGCGAACTGGGATTGAACAAGGCATCGAATCCATCCTCTTTACTGAAAGGTTTGAGCAATGTTGCCAACTGCACATCCGGTTCCGAGAAGCAATTTTTGAGCGTTTCTATCTGTTCCGGCTGAATAAAAGGCTCATCGCCCTGAATGTTGATAACCGCATCAAAGGGCTTGCCGATATTCAGATAAGCCTCGTTGCAACGGTCGGTACCACTGCGGTGCGCCGGAGAAGTCAGGATAACATTGCCGCCAAAATCCTTTACCGCCTTCACAATCCGCTCATCGTCCGTTGCCACCCACACCTCGTCCAATGCCCGAGCTGCCTGTTCATATACGCGCTGTATCATTGTTTTGCCCGCCATATCGGCCAGCGGTTTTCCCGGAAAACGGGTCGATGCATACCTCGAAGGTATAATTCCTACAAAATTCATATCATTCAAAATTTCGATACAAAGTAAATCTAATTTGCCTTGCTACACAATAGCTGGCAAAATAAAACAGGACGGAAAATTTATCGCCGTCCTGCTTATGGAATGATTATGGGGTGGAAAGGTTATTTTTTCATCACCCTGAAAGTCGCGTTTTCTTTCTCGGTTTTTACAACAAAAGTGTAAATGCCAGAAATCAATCCGGTTACATCCAACGACTTATCGACATTTTCGAACAATTTCACAAGCGCGCCTGTCGAACTGTAAACCTTTATCGAAATCACCGAAGCCTCCGAATCGATATACAAAACATCGCCCACCGGATTGGGATACACCGTCAATGGCTTGACCGACTGGGTGTTGAGCTTTTCGTTGAGGTTTTCCTCTTCGTCTGGCAGTTTGGACTTTTTATTTTGATTAGAAGGCCTAACCAGTACATTATCATCTACTTTTGTCGCATAATCAATAATTGTAGGAATGGGTCTAGGACTAGCTTTATCCAATACGTACTGCACATAGAATCCTCGAATATATCCGTTCGGGAGTTCTACTGAATTGGTTGGAGGAGGCGAAATGGTATCTTGCTTAATAATATCGAACCCATCGTTAACTGAGAACCTGCCGGCCAAGATTTTATTTAACAAAGGTATTTCATTACCCATCTGCAAAGTATCCCATTCCAAACTACTTCTAACAGAATCGGCGGCTGTAATATAAAGTTTATACCCTAGCTCGTAATCGGTCAGGCGACGGCACCATCGCAGATTAATCCAATCGGCATTAGTTTCCGGCTTCGTATCTACTCTATCGTGGATATATATACGGTTTGCATCAAATACGTTAGGGGTTGGCTTAGTAGCATAGGCTGTTGTATAAAACAAATGGGCAAAAGCGCCTTTAGGTCCTTCCCAATATCCTAATCCATTCGTCCAAGGAGATGCATCTGTAGCTAGCCTATAACCGCCCGGCATCATATTGAAGTCATACAAATTCTGATTATAATCGTAAAACCAATATACGTTGCAATCGCCGTCCGCCATATTTACAGCTAAGGGATTTTCTCCGGGCCTTGCCCCTAGCGCATAATTTACCTCAAAGACATCCAGACTAGTATTCGTCCCTAATAATGGACACATCGCAAACAGCTGTCGGTAATCTTTATCATACGGAATGCCCCAACCAGCTTTAGCTTCTGTTGCATTTCCTTCCAGCATAGAGCCCCATTGGTTCATGTAGCCAATAGTATTATTATTGTAGTATTTCCCGTAGTACTTGTTAAATGCTTCAATATCGGGATTGTAAGAAAAACTGGCTCCATATATCTGAGGCATGTACAAATCAAAAAAGGAATCGTTCGGTGGCGTATCACTCTCCGAAAATTCCAGTAATGTCCACCACCTAAATTGGGTTATCGTATCATTGAATACCTGACTCCAATAGTACTCTCCAATCCGTGTTGCTTTATTATCGAAATACAACACCGACTCTTCTATATTATTCTCATCATTTTCATCATTTTCATCTAGGAAATGCCTCTTTACCTCTAATTTGAATTTCAAGGGTATCGTATCAGCATTATTAGGAGTATATGCAATTACAGGATTGTACTGAAAGATAATTTCTTCATTGCTGCCACTAGTAACAGTTGCCGTGCGAATAAAGGGAGACACCTGATAGCCACTAGGTATTATATCTTCCATTACCTTATATGTGCCGCTATCAAGATTAGAGATAGTAACTTCACCGTTTGAGAGCTCATAACTGTCAATCAAAACATTTTCGCTATCCTTTACTTTAACTCGACCATTTAACAAAGCAGTTGTCCCCGAATCGCGAAATTTCACCGTAATACTTCCGGTAGTCGTAGGCGGAGTGGGCACCGTATCACTCTTATAATAATCATACACCGTCTCGTAAACAATATTGCTGCTTACGGTAATTGTCCGCGGGGTTTTGATGGAGTCGTAACCTGTTGGCGGGGCAATTTCGGTGATGGTGTATGTTCCCAAGTCGAGGTTTGGCACGGCTACTTGCCCGTTGCTGACGGTATAGTTGCCTACCAGTACGTTGTTCGCGTTGGTTACCCTGAACGTTCCGCCGCTGAGCGGAGCATTGTCGTCGTGGTCTTTGTGCTTAACGGTAATACGTCCTGCCGCAATTTTCAGGTACAAAGCCTTGCCGGTTTGCGCCGTGAAACGGAACCCCGGTTTCAGCCATATCTGGTTGCGGGCGGTAATCGTAGAATCCTGCGTAACGGTTATCTGCGAATTCAGTTCGATGCTGGCGGGCAGTTGCCCGAAAGCAAACGAACAACAGCACAAGCACATGATAACCGATATTATCTGTCTTTTCATGGCTGCTTATTTTTTTTCTAAAGCCTGTTCAAGCTCTTCGATTCGTTTATTTTGCTGAATAACATAAAGTGTCAGTTCTTCCACTTTCTGCAGGAGTTTTATTTGCAAGTCGTTCACACTCACGCCATTTTGTTGCATGTCTTTTTCGGCTTGTATTTCGGGCAGGCGCTTGTTTTCCTTTACAAAAGCCTCCACTTCCGACAAGCTGCGCAACTTGTAACCGGCATCGAATACAAAATCGGCGCCCTGCGCTACTACTACCTTAATGTCGTTTGCTTGGATTGTTCCACGAACATCCAGTAAGGTTTGCGGGTTTGTGGTGCCAATGCCGATTTTGCCATCTGAATTAATATGCATCCGAGGAGTTACTACACCACCCGAAGTAATTGTTTGAAACTGTATGTGTGTCAATGCACCTGCATAGCCAATACCTCTGATTGCTGCCTTTGCACTTCCGGAATTAAATAACAATGGATAACCATCCTTAAGAACCGCTCCCGCAGAATCTATTTGCGCGTACCCTTGCGTCCCATAAACATTGATTATCTTTGATCGAAGAGTTCCACTTACATCCAACAATGCCTGCGGATTAGTAGTACCAACACCGATTTTGCCATCTGAATTAATATGCATCCGAGGAGTTACTACACCACCCGAAGTAATTGTTTGAAACTGTATGTGTGTCAATGCACCTGCATAGCCAATACCTCTGATTGCTGCCTTTGCACTTC